>NZ_JBHVVI010000072.1:0-49323 GCF_042883685.1 Kitasatospora sp. NPDC058190 | reverse complement strand
GCGCCGAACCACCGGGCCAGCGCGTCGAGCAGGGACTGCCGGTCCTCGCCGACCCACGCCACGTACCCGTCGGGCCGCAGCAGGACGGCGGGGACGTCCAACTCCTCGGTCGCGTCGACGACATGGTCGACGCGGTCCGCCCAGCCCGTGACCGCGAGCCGGCCGCCGGTCCGGTCGAGCAGCAGCCCCCGCCCGCCGCGCATCAGCTCGTACAGGCGCCCCTGCCCGAGCCGGACGTCCCGCAGCCGGCGGCCGAGCAGCTCGTGGCCCTCGCCGAGCTCGTAGCGGACCCCGACCGCGGTGACCATCTCGGTCATGTACCGGTTCACCTCCTCGAAGTCGGCCAGCTTCGAGAGCAGTTCGCGCAGCGCCGCGGGGCCGGACCCGGTGCCCAGCAGGGTCATCTGGGCGCGGGTGTTCTCCACGACCCGGGCGCCCACCGGGTGGCGTTCGCTGTGGTAGCTGTCCAGCAGGTCGGCCGGGGCCCAGCCCTGGATCTCGGCGGCCAGCTTCCAGCCCAGGTTGTAGGCGTCCTGGATGCCGAGGTTGAGGCCCTGGCCGCCGGTGGGCGGGTGGATGTGCGCCGCGTCGCCGGCCAGGAAGGCCCGGCCGACCCGGTAGCGCTCGGCCTGCCGGGTGGCATCGCCGAAGCGGGAGAGCCAGCGCGGCGAGTGGGCGCCGAAGTCGGTGCCCGCGACGGCCCGCAGCCGCTGCCGGAACTCCTCCAGGGTGGGCGCGGTGGCGCGGTCCTCGACCACGGCCTCGGCGGGCACGATCACGCGGTACAACCCGTCCCCCTGGGGGATCGCACCGAAGAGCATCTGGGTCCGGCGGACCTCGGTGACGACGGCCTCGATGGTCGCCGGGTCCTCGGTCAGCGACAGCTGGCCCAGCAGCGTGTCGACCTTCGAGGGCTCGCCGGGGAAGCCGATCCCGAGCAGCTTGCGCACCGTGCTGCGCCCGCCGTCGCAGCCGACCAGGTAGCGTGAGCGCAGCCGGGTGCCGTCCGCCAGCTCGACGCTCACCCCGTCCTCGTCCTGGCTCAGCCCGACCACCTCCTGGCCGCGCCGGATGTCGGTGCCCAGTTCGAGGGCGTGCTCGTTGAGCAGCTGCTCGGTGACCGGTTGCGGGGTGGTCAGCCCGTACGGGTGGGCGGTGTCCATGCTCTCCGGCCAGGGCTTGTAGATGCCGCCGAAGAAACCGCCGACCGAGAACTTCCCGCTCACCGCGAGGAAGCGCTCCAGCAGCCCGCGCTGGTCCATCATCTCCACGCTGCGCACGTGCAGGCCCTGGCCGCGGGACTGGTCGGTCGGCTCGGTCAGCGGCTCCAGCACCACCACCCGCACGTCGTGCAGCCGCAGTTCGCTCGCCAGCATCAGACCGGTCGGCCCGCCGCCGACCACGATCACGTCGATCATCAGTACTTCCCCCATGAGGTTCGCGCGAGGCCCGTACGCAGGACAAACCCGTCTGTATGTCGCGAACCGAAGATTTCGTGTGTTCCAGCCTCGGGCGACGATTCTGCGCCATGACGGGGGCCTTGCCGCAAGGCCCCCCGAGCGCGGTACTTTGGTAGTGGCAAGGAGTCGCTGACCTCCTTGCCTTTTCGTTTTCCGGCTTCCTTGCGCGCTTCCTTGCCCGCTTCGCCTCGCGCCGGCTTCGAGGGGCTCGGCCACCGGCGCTGGTTTACACATTTTGCGGCGAGTGTCAAATTTGTAGCCATGCCGAAGGTTCCAGCCGCACAGCTCGTGCTCGACGCCGCCTACCGCTGCTTCGCCCGCAACGGGTACCGCCGCACCACGATCTCCGACATCGTCGAAGAGGCGGGGATGTCCCGCCCGACCGTCTACAAGTACGTCGGGAACAAGGACGAGGCGGTGGTCAAGGTCGTCGAGTCCCTGCTGGAGCGCTCCCTGACGGCGGCGCAGGAGGCCGCCGCGGCCGCGGACGCACCCGAGGAGAAGATCCTCGCCGTGCTCGCGGTGAAGCTGGAGGTCGCCGTCCGGCTCTGGCAGGACAGCCCCGCATACGCCCAGGAGCTGCTCTCCGCTGCCACCGCCCAGGCGCCCGGGCTGATCACCACCTACACCGACGGACTGGCCGAGCTGCTCACCGCCGCCCTGGCCGGGGCCGCCCCGAACACCGCGCACCAGGCCGCCACCGTCCTGCTCACCTTCACCCGGGGACTGGAGGACGACCTGCGAGACGCCGACGCCGCCCACCGCGACCTCGCCACGGGCGTGCGCATCATCACCCGCGGGGCGCTCGACCGCCCTGCAGCCACCACGGCCTGACCCACCGGCAGGCCGTATCCGAAAGGCCACCGCCCCCATGAGCATCACCGCCCCCGCGTACTACCGCGACCAGCAGGCCTGGCGCGACCTGCAGCAGTTCCTGCCCGCCCGGCTCCGGCTGACCGACGCCACCGTGCCCGAGGAGGAGTTCTGGAACTGGCGCGGACACCGCGTCCACCTCGACCGCTACCGCAACCCCGAGGCGAAGGCCAAGGTCGTCCTGCACCACGGGGTTGGCACCAACGGCCGCCAGATGTCCCTGATCCTGGGCGCCCCGCTGGCCGCCCGCGGCTTCGAGACCGTCGCCCTGGACAACCTCGGCTACGGCCTCACCGAGGTGCGGCGCGGCAGCACCCCCTCGTAACCAGGCACACCGCTTGACCGGTGCCCGGGCATCGGGCGGCCCGCCGATGTCCGGCGGTTTCTCGTGGTCGTGCGCTCTGGCGGACCCGTGCGCCGACGTCACCGCCATCGCCCGGCTCGCCGCCGGTCCGGAGGACCCGGAGACCCTGGGCACCTACTGCGCCACCGGCGCCCTGCGCCGCGCCGCCGAGCTCCTCCACCTGCACCGCAGCAGCGTCGCCCGTCGGCTCGAACAGATCGCCAAGGTCCTGGAGTTCGACCCCACCGACCCCGCCAGCCCGACCCGCGCCAGGCTCGCCCTCGCCGCGCGACGGTTGCTCGGCGACTGACCGGCGGGAAACGTCCCGTCAGAGACCGAGGCTGTCGGCGGTCTGTTCGGCGGTCCAGGCGAAGAAGTCGGCGGCGGGGTCGAAGGAGCCGACCAGGTGGCCGTGGAGTTCGAAACCGATCAGGCCGATGAGCTGGACCCAGGCGGAGACGGCGCGGGCGAGGGTGTGCTGGGGGAGCCCGGGGGCGAGGGTGGCGGTGAGGCGGGTGAGCTGCTCGGGCAGGGCGCCCCGGGGTGTGGGGCCGGGCGGGGTGGGGTTGAGGGGGGCCTCGCGGACGAGGCCGAGCAGGGCGAGCGGGAGCCGGGCGGCGGCCTCGATCGTGGTCTTCGGGGCGGCGTAGCCCGGCACGGGGGTGCCGTAGATCAGGGCGAACTCATGCGGGTTGGCGCGGGCCCAGTCGCGGGTGGCCTGCCAGAGCGCCCGCCAGCGCTCGCGGGCGGGGGCGTCGGCGGTGGCCGCGAGGGCCTGCTCGGCGGCGTCGCCGAGCTCGGTGTAGGCGTCCATGATCAGCGCGGTGAGCAGCTCGTCGCGGCTGGGGAAGTAGCGGTACAGGGCGGAGGAGACCATGCCCAGCTCGCGGGCGACGGCGCGCAGGGACAGCTGCTGGGCACCCGCCGAGGCGAGTTGCCGACGGGCCTCCTGCTTGATCTCGCGGGTGAGTTCCTCGCGGGCCCGTTCGCGGGCAGTCCGGATCGCTGGCATGGGGACAGCCTGCCACAGATTCGGAGCGGCGCACATGGGCGAGAGCACTGCTCTTGCTTTGCGGGTCTCCCGCTGTCATGCTGAAGACGTCGCCGAGAGCAGTGCTCTCGAATAGAAGCGGCAGTCACGGAATAGAGGGAGTCCGATGTCCCAGCCCGCGCAGTCGCCCAACCCCGCCACCCGCGAGATCAAGCCCACCACCCGGCTCGGCACCGCCGCCAACAACGTCGTCCACCGGATGGTCGCGGGCCTCACCAAGGCCGGCCTCAGCCTCTGGGGCTCCCGGGTCCTCGCCGTACGCGGCCGCAAGAGCGGCGAATGGCGCACCAACCCCGTCAACCTGCTCACTCACAACGGCGAGCGCTACCTGGTCGCCCCGCGCGGCCACGTCCAGTGGGTGCGCAACCTGCGGGTCGCCGGCACCGGCCAACTGCGCGTCGGCCGGCGCGTCGAGAGCTTCCACGCCACCGAACTGCCCGACGCCGACAAGCCCGAGGTGCTGCGCGCCTACCTGCGCCGCTGGAAGTGGGAGGTCAGTTACTTCTTCGACGGCATCGGCGCCGACGCGCCCACCGAGGAACTGCTGCGGATCGCCCCCGGCTACCCGGTCTTCCGGATCTCGGGCGACTGAGCGGGAGTCGGCAGCAGATAGCGCAGCTTGCCGCCGTCGGTGCCGACCAGACGGCCGCCGTTGGCCTCGATCACCCGCCGTGAGGCGGTGTTCGACTCGTCGCAGGTCAGCAGCACCTGGGAGATGCCGAGCGCGGCGGCGACCGGCATGGCGGCGGCGAGCATGGCGGTCGCGTGGCCCCGGCGCCGGGCGCTCGGCCGTACGTCGTAGCCGATGTGCCCGCCGACCCGCTTCAGCCTCGGGGTCAGCCGGTGGCGGATCGCGATCCGGCCCAGCAGTTGGTCGCCGTCGGCCCACCAGAGCGTCGTCATCGGCACCGCCGCGTCCGCGCGCATGCCCGCCTCGGTGCGCTCGGCCATGACCCGCGCGACGTAGCCGCCGAAGGCGGCGGGATCGGTCAACGCGGGCGGGTCGACGTCGGTGACGAACCAGGGGACGGGGCGGCCGGGTTCGCCGTGGAACTCGGCCACCGCCGCCAGGAACGAGGTCCGCAGGCGGACCGTCGGATCGATCAGTTCAGGCATCCTGCCATGATGCCGGTCGGCCCGGACCCCGGGGGCTCAGTTCCCTGGCCGGAGCTCCACCCGCTCCGCGCCGTCGAGAGCCGCCGCCCAGTCCGCGAAGGCCCGCACTCGTCCAGGATGCGGCAGACCGCAGCCCCAAGGCGCTTCGCTCCCCGGGGTGTTCGGGGCGGGACGGACCGCGGTGCAGTTCCTCGTCCGGGTACGGTGACCCGTCACGGGGGAGCGGTCGGTCGGGATTTCGGCGGTGCAGCAGCACCGCGTAGTCGTACAGGGCCAGTTGACGTTCGGGCGCGTACTGCCCGGTGGCGGCGCTCACCAGCGGACGGCCGGCTCGATTCTCTTGATCATCGCTCAGATGATGGCAGCTGCCCCCGGTCCGGGCAAGCGATTTTTCCGTACCCGTACCTTCGGCCCTCCCGGCCCTCCCGGCCCTCCCGGTACCGTCGCGGTGGGACCACGGAGGAAGGACACCCGCCATGCACCAGCGCACCGCCGACGAGGAACTGCCGCCCGGCTACCGCGGCCTGATCCTCGACTTCGTTGGCGTCCTCACCGAGGGCGTCCGCGAGGCGACCGGCGCCTGGGCCGTGGTCGAAGGGCTCGACGCGGAGGCCTGGCGCCGCACCCTGACCACCGACCCCGTGGTGCGGCAGCTCTACACCGAGCTGGAGCACGGCCGGCTCGGGCAGGCGGAGTGGAACGCCCGCACCGGGGCCGTCCTCGGGATCGACGGCGACAACCTGATGGGCCGGGCCTGGGCGGTGGTCCGCCCGGCCGCCGACATGGTCCGGCTCGCCCGCGAGGCCCGCCGCGCCGGGTACACCGTCGCGCTGCTCTCCAACAGCTTCGGCCTGGAACCGTACGACCCGTACGCGGCGACCGGCGTCTGGGAGCTGTTCGACGTCGCGGTGGTCTCCGAGCGCGAGGGCATCGCCAAGCCGGACCCGGTGATCTACCGCACGGTCCTGGACCGGATGGGCCTGCCCGCCAGCTCCTGCGTGTTCGTCGACGACCAGCCGGCGAACCTGGTCCCGGCGGCCGAACTCGGCATCACCACCCTGCTGGCGGACGGTCTGCCCGGGACGGCGGGACGCCTGGCACGCCTGCTCGGCCTGGACCTCGGCGGCCCCTGACCTCGGGGCCGCCGCCGGGGGAGACCCTCCGTCAGCCCTTGCCGCCGCCCGCCCTCAGCACCTGGGCCGCCGCCACACCGGCCGCGCTGTTGCCGTGGCCGCCGCCCTCGACCTCGGCCGCGACGGCGAGGTCGTTGCGGTAGGCGATGAACCAGCTGTTGGTGGCCTGGCCGGAGCCCGCCTCGGCGGTGCCGGTCTTGGCGCCGACCTGGCCGCTCAGCCCGGACATCGGGGTGCGGGCGGTGCCCTGGGTCGCGGTCTTGGCCATCATCGCGCGCAGATCGCGGGCGACGTCGGCCGGCAGCTTTCCGGTCGCGGAGACGCGTTTGACGTCCTCCCGCAGGACGGGCTGACGGAACGTTCCGCTCTGCACGGTGGCGGCCACCGAGGCCATCAGCAGCGAGTTCACCTGGATCTGGCCCTGGCCGACGTACTCGGCGGCCGCCTCGTCCTTGCTGCCCGGCACCGGGATGGTGGCGTCCCGGCTCGGGATGCCGATGTGCCACTGCAGGCCGAGGCCGAACTGGTCGCGGGCCACCGTCGCGAGCGTGCCCGGCTGCAGCTTCTCCAGGCCCTTGTCGATGAAGCCGGTGTTGCAGGAGCGGGAGAAGTCGTCGGCGAGCGTGTAGGCGGGGAAGTCTCCGGGCTCGTCGTTGTGCCAGGCCCTGGGGGAGTAGGTGGTCTCCTTGCACGGCACCACGGTGTCCGGGCTCACCCCGGCCTCCAGCAGCGCGGCCGAGGTGACCACCTTCATCGTCGAGCCCGGCGCCTGCCCGCCCCCGACCGCGCGGTTGAAGCCGCCCTGCGGGGCGTAGGCCATCGCCAGGATCTGCCCGGTGCTCGGCTGGACGGCCACCAGCGAAGCCGGCTTGCCGCCCGCCGACTGCTGCTTGACCGCCTCCTCGGCGACCTGCTGGAGGTCGGCGTCCAGGGTGAGCGTGACCTGCGGCGCACTCGGCGGGGTGAGGACGAACAACTGCTCCGGATCCTGTGGTCCTCCGCCGCCGGACAGCACCACGGCCTGCCCGGTGACCACCTTCGCGCCGTCGGCGGGGGCGATCTGGGGCAGCACGCCGCGCAACGACGGGAAGGAGTCCAACGGCCGGCCCTTGCGGTCGGTCGGCTTCGACACCGGGTTGGGCAGCGGCCGCACGGCGATCGTCCTGCCCGCGGAGAACTTGGGGTGGACCACGCTCGGCGCCCACCGCACCAGCGTCCGCCCGTCCGCGGCCCGCATCACGCCGAGGACGTTGTCGTACTCCCAGGCCTCCGTGGCCCCGTCGAACTCCGCCCGCACCTTGAAGCCGACGGCGGGCTCGCTCGGGGTGCCGGAGGAGGCCGGGCCCGTCCCGGTCAGCGCGAGCGACGTGGTCGGCACCCCGTCATGGAACGCGGTCAGCGCCGTTCGGGCGGCCTCCGGACGGTCGGTCAGACCGGCGGCGGCCGTGAAGTCCCCCCGGCCCCAGGCCGACAGGAAGTCCTTGGCGACCGCCTCGGCCTGCTCGGTGCTCGGCGGCTGCTGCGGCGACGGGGTCGCGGCCGCGGCCGTGTCACCGCCACCGTCCCCGGAGGATCCGCCCGACACGGCGTTCACCAGGTTGTACGCGCCGTACCCGCCGACCCCGACCAACGCGGCGAACACCCCGCCGACCGCCACCAGCACGACCCTCCGCGTGGTCGAGCGGCGCCGGGGCTCGTCCTCGTGCTCCGGGTAGTCCCCGTCATCGGCGTGGTCGGTGTGGTCGGTGAAGCCGGTGTGCTCCTGCTCCTCGTGCATCCTGCTCTGTCCCCCCTGGGTATGTCCTGGTCACGGGCCCGCCCCCGCCCCCACGCCCGGACCCTGTGGTCGGGTGAGGGGTCGTTCGGGCCCGGACCAGCCTAATGGCGCGGTCGTCTTCCATGATGATCGGCCCTGAGAGTGGGCTCGGCCGGGGCACCGGCGGCCGCCGGCACCGGCCGTGACGCGGACGCGGATCGGCGGCGAAACGCTGGACCCGTTCGTCCTGTCCCGCGGCTCGTGACGGGTCCCGTCCGACCGTGCCCCCCGTTTCCGTCCGGGTGCGGGAACCTCGAACGTCGGGAGAATCGATGTGTGGGGGACGGCCCCGGCTGCGCCGCGGGTGTCTACGTGAGAGGACCATGCCATGCCCGACTTCCACCCGAAGCACGATCACCTGATCATCAAGCCGATCGGGGGCGCGACACCGCAGGACCCGGAGAGGTGGAAGGGCGAGGTGGTGGCGGTCGGGCCCGGCCGGCAGCTGGGGAGCGGCAAGCCGCACCCGGTGGACGTCAAGGTCGGCGAGAAGATCCTCTTCAACAGGTTCTCCGGATCGGAGATCGAGGTGGAGGGGCAGGCGTACGTCGAGCTTCCCGAGGACGAGGTCCTCGCGCTCTCCGCGGAGTAGGGACGGGGCGACGGGCGTACCCGGTACCTGACGTCTTCGACCCCGACAGCCCCAGGCCCCCGAGACCTTTGGAGATTCCCGCCATGACCGAGCAGTCACCCGCCCGGATCGGCGTCACCGGACTGGCCGTGATGGGCCGCAACCTGGCCAGGAACTTCGCCCGTCACGGATACCGCGTGGCTGTGCACAACCGCACGCAGGCGCGGACCACGGCGCTGCTGGAGGAGTTCGGGCATGAAGGCGAGTTCGTGGCGGCCGGGACCACGGAGGAGTTCGTCGCGGCCCTGGAACGCCCCCGCCTGATCGTGATCATGGTCAAGGCCGGGGCACCGACCGATGCGGTCATCGACGAGCTGGTGCCGCTGCTCGACGAGGGCGACGTGGTGGTGGACGGCGGGAACGCGCACTTCCTCGACACCAGGAGGCGGGAGGCGGCCCTGCGGGAACGCGGACTGCACTTCGTGGGCAGCGGGATCTCCGGTGGTGAGCAGGGCGCGCTGGAGGGGCCGAGCATCATGCCCGGCGGTACCGCGGAGGCCTACCGGGTCCTGGGGCCGTTGCTGGAGGACATCGCGGCCAAGGTCGACGGCAAGCCCTGCTGCACCCATGTCGGACCGGACGGCGCCGGTCACTTCGTCAAGATGGTCCACAACGGGATCGAGTACGCCGACATGCAGCTCATCGCCGAGGCGTACGACCTGCTGCGGCACGCGGCGGGACTGCAGCCCGACGCGATCGCCGAGGTCTTCCGGACCTGGAACGCCGGGCGCCTGGAGTCCTATCTGATCGAGATCACCGCCGAGATCCTCGCCCACACCGATGCGGCGACCGGGAAGCCCTTCGTCGACGTCGTGCTGGACCAGGCGGAGCAGAAGGGCACCGGCCGCTGGACGGTCCAGAGCGCGCTGGAGCTCGGCGTGCCCGTGAGCGGGATCGCCGAGGCGGTCTTCGCCCGGGCGCTGTCCGGCAGCGTGCCGCTCCGGCAGGCCGGACGGGGGCTGCCCGGCCCCACCGAGACGTGGCTCGACAGCGCGGCGGCGGACCGGTTCGCGGACGACGTCGAGCAGGCTCTGTACGCCTCCAAGATGGTGGCCTACGCCCAGGGCTTCAACCAGATCCAGGCCGGCAGCGCGGAGTACTCCTGGCAGATCGACCCCGGCGAGATGGCCGCGATCTGGCGCGGCGGTTGCATCATCAGGGCTCGGTTCCTGGACCGGATCCGGGCCGCGTACGAGGCGGACCGGGAGCGTCCCACGCTGCTGACCGACGCGCACTTCCGGGAGGCGCTCGGTTCCGCGCAGTCGGCTTGGCGACGGGTCGTCTCGGTGGCGGCCCAACTGGGGGTGCCCGCCCCCGGCTTCGCAACCGCGCTCGCCTACTACGACAGCCTGCGGGCGGAGCGTCTTCCGGCCGCACTGGTGCAGGGACAGCGGGACTTCTTCGGCGCGCACACCTACCGCCGGGTCGACCGGGACGGGATCTTCCACACCCGCTGGGAGGTCGAGGGCCGCCCCGAGGAGCAGCGTTGACATCTCCTCAACCCTCTTGCCCGAAAAGGCACTTCACCGATCTCACGCAGGCTCGGAGAACGGCCTCCACCGGCCCTTCGAGCCGGGGACGACGCGCATGGCGTCGCCGTCAGTCTCCGGGGACGGTGAGATCGGCACGCGCCGGCATGTCCGTGGCGGTCAGGTAGTACTCCTCGACGGCCCGCCAGTGGGTGAGCCAGGCCTCGTGCTGGGGCCGCAGGTCGGGACGGGCGTACACCCGGCGCAGACACAGCTCGCTCGGGGTGTCGACGAAGACGGTCAGGTCGTAGAAACCGGCCAGCTCCGGCCGGGCGGTCAGCACCCCTTCGACGATCACCACGTCCCCCGGCGGCACGCTGCGCGGCTCGCCGGCCCGAGGGGCGTTCGCGTCCCGGTCGAACTGCTCGTAGCGAGCCGGCCGGCCGTCGGAGAGCGGGACGAGGACCTGATCGCGTAGCCGCTGCCACTCGAAGAGCCGGTGGTAGCCCTCTTCCGGTTCCATGGAGAGGCGTTCGTGGCAGGGCATCGGGTGGAAGGAGTCGTCGCCGTGCACCACGACCGCGTGTCCTGGCCCGCCCAGGTAGGCGGCCACCGCGGCCGCGAGCGTCGACTTCCCCGCTCCGGCCCGGCCGTCGAGGGTCACCAGCACGCAGCCGTCCGTCGCACGCGCGGTCACGGCCGCCGCGATTCGCTCGACCGGTCCGCGGGCCGGCGGCGCGTTGAACGGGCGGCCGGCCACCTCGGGCACGGGAACGTGCGGTGCCGCAGCCTGCGGCGCACCGGTGCCGGATGCCGAGGTGGTGCCCATGGCTCGCCGTCCTTCGGATGTTCGCTGCCGTACGGCGTCGGGACCGGGGTCCGGTGTGCGCGGGGCGCGGCCGGGCGCAGGAGCAGGTCTCGGCCGTTCCTTCGTGGAGCCGGCCGGTCGACGGGTTGCGGTGCCGCTCCGGCGACCGCGCAGCGCGGAGGCGCAGGCGGCCACCAGGGCCATCACCGCGGCCGTGCTGAAGGCGATGACGAGTCCGTGGTGGAAGGGGCCGGCGATGAGTTCGGGGAAGAACCGCGTCCCGGTCAGGGGCTGGGCGTTGCGGGCGGGAAGCGTGCTCAGGACACCGCTGGGCCCCAGCAGGTGGCCGATCGGATTGTCGCCGAGGAACGTGGCGAACAGGGTGCTCACCGGCGGCAGCCCGGCCAGGTGGCCGGCCGCCTCGGCCGGCACTCCCTGCACCCGCAGGCCGCTGTCGAGGGTGTGCGGAAGCGTGGTGGCCAGGCCGGTGATCATCAGTGAGAAGAACAGGCCGATCGACAGGGCGATGCCCGAGTTCTGGAACGTCGCGCGCATGCCGGAGGCCGCGCCGCGTTGCTCCGGCGGCACGCTGCCCATGATCGCCGAGGTGTTCGGCGCCGAGAACATGCCCTGGCCGAGCCCGCTGAGCAGCAGCAGGCCCGCGAACGCCGGGTACGGGAATTCCACCGGCAGGGCCAGCAGGCCGACGAAGGCGGTGGCCACCAGGATCAGGCCGGTGGTGGCGAACAGCCTGGGGCCGTAGCGGTCGGAGAGGACGCCGGAGGCGGGGCCGCCGAGCAGGAACCCGATGGTCAGCGGCAGCAGGAAGATGCCGGCCCACAGCGGGGTGCGGTCGAAGGCGTAGCCGTGCAGCGGCAGCCAGATGCCCTGCAGCCAGATGATGAGCATGAACTGCATGCCGCCGCGGGCGATCGCGATGAGCAGTGCCGCGAGGTTTCCGGCGGCGAACGCGCGGATCCTGAACAGGCCGAGCTGGAACATCGGGTCGGCGACCTTGGTCTGTGCGACGCAGAACGCGACGAGCAGCGCGGTGCCCGTTGCCAGGCCGCCGAGCACGTAGGGGTTGGTCCAGTCGGTCGAGTGGCCGCCGTAGGGCTGGATGCCGTAGGTGATCGAGGCGAGGAGGGCGCCGGCCCCCGCAGCGAAGGTGAGGTTGCCGAGCCAGTCGATGCGCCCCGGTTTCCGTGAGCCGATCTCGCGCAGACTGCGGTACGACCAGAGGGTCCCGGCGACACCGATCGGGACGCTCACCCAGAAGACGGCCCTGGACCGCCGTCACGGACGCCACGCCGTGTCCTCCACCGTCTGTCGATCGTTGGCGGGGGAGCGCACGGTCACCCACGTGACCAGCGGAGCGGTCGCCGAGAGCACCGAGGACCAGATCGCCGTGACCGGTCTGCTCGAATCGGGAGCCGTGGCCACAATGCACTTCCGGGGCGGTACATCCCGCGCCACCGGCTTCCACTGGGAGATCAACGGCACCCGTGGCGACCTCGTCGTGAAGGCCGACCACGACCTGTGGTGGATGGGGCGGCTGCGGCTGTACGGCGCCCGGGGCGATGACGGCGGCTCGCTCGAGCTCCCGGTCCCCGCCCGCTACCAGCGGTCGCTGACCCATTGGATTGAGCGGGCCGCCGAGCCCGCTCACAACGTCGCCCACGAGTACGCGCTGCTGCGCGAGCAGATCACCGGGAGCCTCGCGCCGGGCGAGGACGGTGTTCCCGACTTCCGGCACGCCGTCCGGCGCCACCGCATGCTGGAACAGATCCGCGAGGCGGCACGGACCGGCCGGAGGACCACGCTCGCCCCCTGGGGCCCGTGAGCCCCGTTGCCGTGGGTACCGCGGGCACCCTTGCCCGGATCACGCCGGTTCGCTGCCGGGCGGGCCCGTCTGGCAGCCGTCCCGGCGGGCGGGGAGAATGGTGACCGCAAGGCTTGCCGCCGCGACACGCGGAGTCGGGAACTGCGGAGTTGGTAACTGGTGTGAAGAGCTCCCCTCGCCCCGCCGAGTCCGCCACGCCGCTCGCACCCGGGCCCGGCGCCGGTGAGAAGGGGCTCAGGGCGGGCGCCCTGGGGCTGTTCTCGTCGGTGGCGATCGGGCTCTCCTCGACCGCGCCGGCGTACAGCCTGGCGGCGGCACTCGGCGTGATCGTGGCCCGGGTGGGGCTGCAGGCCCCGATCGTCATCATGCTGGCGTTCGTGCCGATGCTGCTGATCGCGTACGCCTACCGGGAACTGAACGCCGTCAACGCCGACTGCGGGACGACCTTCGCCTGGGCCACCCGAGCGTTCGGTCCACACGCCGGCTGGATGGGCGGCTGGGGCCTGATCATCGCCGACGTGATCACCATGGCGAACCTCGCCGAGATCGCCGGCATCTACGGCTTCCGGCTGGTCGGACTGGAGTCGCTGGCGGCCAGCCGGTTGTGGACCACCCTGGCCGGGGTGGCCTGGATCGCCCTGATGACGGCGGTCTGCTACGTGGGCATCGAGGTGTCGGCGGCCCTGCAGCGCTGGCTGGTCTGCCTGGAGGTCGCGACCCTGGTGCTTCTCGCCGTGACCGCCCTGGTCAAGGTCTACACCGGCGGCCCGCCGACCGCGACGCACGTCTCCGCCTCCTGGTTCAATCCGCTGAACGTCCCCTCCCCCCAGGCGCTGACCACCGGGGTGCTCGCCGCGGTGTTCATCTACTGGGGGTGGGACACCGCGCTCACCGTCAACGAGGAGACCGCGGACAGCCGGCACACCCCCGGGCGGGCCGCCGTGCTGTCCACCGTTCTGCTGCTGGTCATCTACGGTCTGGTCGCCACCGCGGCACAGGCCTTCGCCGGGGCCGGCACCACGGGCATCGGGCTGGCCAACCCGGACAACTCCAGCGACGTGCTCTCCGGCCTCGGCGGGGCGGTGTTCGGCACCACCGGGCTCGGCCCCGCGCTCACCAAACTGCTGATCCTGATGGTGCTGACCTCGGCGGTCGCCTCCACCCAGACCACCATCCTGCCGACCGCCCGCACCGTCTTCTCGATGGCCGCGCACAAGACCGTGCCGTCCGGCTTCGCCCGGCTGCACCGCCGGTTCCTGACCCCGACCTGGTCGACCGTCGGCATGGGGCTGGTGTCGATCGTCTTCCTGGTGCTGCTCTCCTCGATCAGCCGCGACGTGCTGGCCGACTCCATCGACTCGGTGGGCCTGGCCATCGCCTTCTACTACGGTCTGACCGGCTTCGCCTGCGTCTGGTACCACCGCCGGGTGCTCACCCGCAGCCTCCGGGACCTGCTGTTCAAGGGCGTCCTGCCCGGGATCGGCGGGCTGATCATGCTCTTCCTGTTCTGCTACGCCGCCTTCCACGTCTACGCCGCCCCCGACTACGGCGCGACCTCCGTCCGGCTGCCGCTGCTCGGCCGGGTCAGCGGGGTGACCGTCCTGGGGCTGGGCGCGCTGCTGATCGGCGTGGCGCTGATGCCGGTGGTCACCCGGGAGCACACCGCGGCACTGCGGCTGCAACGCAGTCTGCTGCCGCATCGGCTGCCGGCACTGAGCGCGGTCGAGTCGGCCAGCCGCTACCTGCCGGCCGACAGCCGCACCGGGGTGGGCGGGGACTGGTACGACGTCATCCCCCTGTCCGGCTGCCGGGTCGGTCTGGTGGTCGGCGAGGTGCTCGGCCACGGCGTGCGGGCCGCCGCCGCGATGGGCCGGCTGCGGGCCGGCATCCGGGTGCTGGCCCGACTGGACCTGGATCCGGACGAACTGCTCACCCATCTGGACGACGTGGTGCGCGAGGAGGACGACCCGCGCAGGCCACGCGGCGGCGTGACCTGCCTGTACGCGGTGTACGACCCGGTCAACGGCCGGTGCAGCCTGGCCCGGGCAGGCCACGCGCCGCCCGTCGTGGCCGACCCGGAGGGCGGCGTCCGCTACGCGGAGCTGCCGGCCGGGCGGCCGCTGGGGCTGGGCGGTTCGCCGTTCCAGCGCGCCGAGCTGGACCTGCCGGCCGGCAGCCTGATCGCCCTGTACACGGACGGCCTGGTACAGGCCGTGGATGGCCGGCGCGGGCTCACCGAGACGCTGGCCGGGCTCCGCCAGCCGCTGGAGAGGCTGTGCGACGAGGCGCTGGCGACTCTGCTGCCCGGGCCGGTGGACGACGACGCCGTCCTGCTGCTGGTCCGCACCCGCCGGCTCGGCACCGGGCAGGTCGTCGACTGGGAGCTGGCGCCCGACCCGGCGGCGGTCGCCCGGGCGCGTCGCCTGGTCACCGGGCGGCTCGACGAATGGGGCTTGGCGGAGCTCGTGTTCACCACCGAACTGATCGTGAGCGAGCTGGTCACCAACGCGATCCGGTACGCCCCCGGGCCGATCCGGGTCCGGCTGATCCGGGACCGCAGCCTGATCTGCGAGGTCTCCGACACCGGGCACACCTCGCCGCACCTGCGCCAGGCCGCCCGGGACGACGAGGGCGGGCGCGGTCTGTACATCATCGCCCAGCTCACCGAGCGCTGGGGCACCCGCTACACCGAGGAGGGCAAGATCATCTGGGCCCAGCAGGCCCTGCCCGCCGAGGGCTGACGACCGCGACCGGGCCGACCGCGAGCGGCGTCCCCGCCGATCGGTCTCCCCGTCCACAAGGCGGCGCCGGAGGTGTCGATGTGGCGCCGCCGGTCGATCCAGGAGGGGAGAGGCGCTTAACTGTGGAGTGGGGAAAACGACGCGGTTGTGGGGACGCCGGGACAGAAGGGCAGTCCGGTGGCTGATGTCTCGAACACGAGAGCGTGGCGTTCGCCGCGATTCCTGCCCAGGTGGTCGCACCGGGTCACGATCGGCGGCTATGTGCTGGTCGCGGCCGCGGTGGCGCTGGATTTCGCCAGCGGGCCCGGTATCACGTTCGCCCCGATGCTCGCGGCCCTCCCCGTACTGGCCGGTGTGGGCGCCCGCCGGGCCGCGGTTCCGCTGACGGCCGGGGTGGTCGCCAGCGCGATCATCGTCGGCATGGCGGCCTTCGACACCGACGTGCCCGATGTCGTGATGGCGACCGCGGCGGCCACAGTGGTCATGGTCACCTTCTTCAGCTGCGTCAACGTCGTGGTGGTGACGGCCCAGGAGCGGGAGCTGGCCAGGGTCCACACGGTCGCCGAGGCCGCGCAGCGCGCCCTACTGCGCCTGGTGCCCCGGCGGATGGGGCCGCTGGTGGTCGCGGTGCGCTACGTGGCGGCGGAGGCCGAGGCACGGATCGGCGGGGATCTGTACGAGGTGATGCCGACCCCGTACGGGGTGCGGTTGTTCCTCGGCGACGTGTGCGGCAAGGGCTTGGCGGCAGTGGAGACCGCGGCCGACGTGCTGGGGGTGTTCCGTGAGGCCGCGCGGGCCGAGCCGGACCTGGCGGAGGTGGCCAGGCGGCTGGACTCGGCGCTCGCTCGTCGTCCGGCGAGCGAGGAGTTCGTCACGGCGGTTCTGGTCAGCATCCCCGACACACCGGGACCGGCGGTCGTGGTCAACTGCGGGCACCCGCCGCCGCTGCTCTGCCATGACGGTCAGGTCAGCCCGGTGGAACCGGCCGTCGACGCACCCCCGCTGGCGCTGCTCGGCCTGGTCGGTGGGGACTACCACGCCGGGTCGCTCGCCTTCGACCGCGGCGACCTGCTGCTGCTGTACACGGATGGCGTGTCCGAGGCCCGGGACGCGGCGAGCCGGTTCTACCCGCTCGCCCAGCGCCTGGCCGCCCTGCCGCACGGTGAGCCGGACGCCCTGCTGGACGAGCTGCTCCTGGACGTGCGGGCGTACGTCGGCGCCGGGCTGACGGACGACGCGGCCCTGCTCGCCGTCCGCCGGGAGCGGTGACCGGGTCAAGCCGTCCCCGGAGGCGACCGCCGAGGTCACCAGTTCGCTCGCGCCCGGCAACGGCAGGGGTTGAGACCCGGAGCGTCCCGTTACGCCGGCCGTTGGTGCCGGTACTCCTCCAGCGCCGGCGACGTCCGCATCGCGCGGAAGTTCGTGATGGTGTACTCGGCCAACCCCGCCACCGAGTACGGGTCGCCCTTGGCGATGTCCTCGATCTGCGCCCGGTCGACACCGACCGCCACGATGACCGCGCCATCGCGGGGGTCCTTGGGGCCCGATGCGATGAAGACGCCGGATGCGTAGTGCGAGTCGAGCCAGGCGACGTGCTCGGGGTGGGCCGCTTCGATGCGCTGGAGCGGCGCGATGTAGGTCAGCTCAAGAATGAACATGATCGACATCATAGCGATGGGTAACCGTCCGGTCGCGCAGAGGCAGCGGTGCGGATCACCTGCTCCCGGACCCGTGCCGCGGTTGAGGCCGCCGTCGACGAAGAGCCGGCACTCCATACGGTCCTCCCGAGCAGCTCCTTCGAGTGGCGATCGGCCGCCACCGGCCGGAAACGGCCCGGCGGATCCGTCGGCGCCTGCACGATGGCGCGCCCGATGCTGATGGCCAACGGACGGACGGCAGATGACCTGGAACACTCGCGCACACGCGCCGCTGGACGGCATGACCATGGTGCTGCGCAAGCTCCCGCAGGTGACGGTGCTGTTCTGGATGCTCAAAACGGTTGCCGTGACTCTCGGAGAGTCCGCCGGAGACCTGCTCGGCATCAGCTTCCGGCTCGGCTACGTCACCACCGCGCTCCTCTTCCTCGCGTTCTTCCTGGTCGTCGTGGTGGCCCAGGTGCGGGCGGAGCGGTTCCACCCGGCGCTGTACTGGTCGGTGGTGCTGGGCACGAGCATGGTCGGGACCGAGGTGTCCGACTTCCTCAACCGCGGATTCGGCCACGGCAGCGCCCCTGACGGCATCGGCTACGCCTCCGGCGCCACGGTCCTCGCCGCCGTGCTGGCGCTGGTCTTCCTCGTCTGGTGGCGCACCGGGCAGACGTACGACGTGGAGAACATCTCCAGCCGCACCGGCGAGATCCTGTACTGGATCGCGATCCTGGTCTCCAACACCCTGGGCACCTCGAGCGGCGACTGGCTCTCGGACGACACCGGCCTGGGCTTTCGTAACGCCTTCTTGGCCATCGTGGGCGTCATGGCGCTGATCGTGGCCGCGTACTACCTGACGTCGATCAATCGGATGGTGCTGTTCTGGCTGGCGTTCATCCTCACGCGCCCCCTGGGCGCGGCCGGCGGCGACGCGCTGACCAAGCCTGCGTCCGAAGGCGGCCTGGGCTGGGGCACGGCGGGCGGCACCGCGGCGCTGAGCGCCGTGCTCCTGGCCCTGATCGCCTACCAGGCCTGGCACATCCGCCGCCACCCCCTGGCCCCGCTGCCGTTCCCCGTGGACCGGCGCACCGGACGGCCTCAGCGCCCCAACGGAGCCGTGGTCCAACCGGTGACGCCGTTGACGGACGGCGAACCGATCGACATGTAGTCGAACGTGATGGCTCCGGGGCCCGTGCCGGGTCGTCCGGACGGCCGGGGAACGGCACGAGAGCGGGGTGACCCACGAGGGCCTGTGCCCGCGCGAAACGCGCGGGCACAGGCGCCGGCCCGCTTTGCGCCTACCCGGACCGGGAGGACGCCGAGCCGGTGGTGCAGGGGGTGTCCTGTCGGCAGGGCACGTTCTGGCTCAGTCCGGAGGAACTCGCCGAGCTGGGCAGCCGTACGGCCGTTCAGCCGTTCGGGCTTCGGCCTCAGACCTTCTTCACCACGCTGGACTTGAGCTGCATCGCGCCGAAGCCCTCGATCCGGCAGTCGATGTCGTGGCCGTCCACGCCGTCCACCAGGCGGATGTTGCGGACCTTGGTGCCCGCCTTGATGCCCGAGGCGCTGCCCTTGACCTTGAGCGCCTTGACCACGGTCACGGTGTCGCCGTCGCTGAGCACGTTGCCGACCGCGTCCCGGATCTCCCGCTCGCCGGCGCCGGCCGCCTGCTCGGCGCCGCCCTCGGCGGGCACCCACTCGTGGCCGCACTCGGGGCAGACCATCAGGGCGTTCATCTCATAGGTGTACTCGCTGGAGCACGAGGGGCACGGGGGGAGGTTGTCGCTCATTCGCTCTGGTGTCCTGTCTGTGCTGCCCGGGCCGTCGGCGCGGGTTGTCGGCGACAGGTCACCCTCTATGAACTTGAAGAATTTTTCAAATCGACATCCCGAGGGCGCCCCGGGGGATCGGTGTCACCCAGGCGTGTCGGCGCCGTGGACGCGGGCGCCCAGGACTGATATCCAGACCACTGGCAACCGGGCGGGGTGGGCGGCCGGGCCCGGACGGACCACCAAGAAAGCAGGGGCGATGCGCAGAATTCTGATCGTCGGCGCCGGGCAGTCCGGCCTCCAACTGGCCCTCGGGGTGCAGTCCCACGGCTACGACGTGACGCTGCTGACCGACCGCACCGCGCAGGAGGTGCGGGACGGGCGGGTGCTGTCCACTCAGTGCATGTTCGACTCCGCGCTGCGCACCGAGCGCGCCCTCGGCCTGGACCGGTGGGCCGAGCAGGCGCCCCGGATCGAGGGGGTCGGCGTGTCGGTCTCCGGGCCGGAGTCGGCGCGAGTGATCGACTGGGTCGGGCAGCTGGGGGCCTACGCGCAGTCCGTCGACCAGCGGCTGAAGATGTCCGCCTGGCTGGAGCTGTTCGCCGAGCGCGGCGGCCGGGTGGAACTGCGGCAGGTGAGCGCCGCCGACCTCGAACACCTCGCCCGCTCGTACGAGTTGGTGCTGGTCGCGGCCGGCAAGGGCTCGCTGGCCTCGCTGTTCGAGCGCGACGAGGAGCGGTCCCCGTACACGCGGCCGCAACGGGCGCTGGCCGCGAGTTATGTGTACGGACTCGCGCCGCGCCCCGAGCACGACTTCCCGGCGGTGCGCTGCAACGTGGTGCCCGGCATCGGCGAGCTGTTCGTCATGCCGGTGCTGACCGCCGCCGGGCCCTGTGACGCCGTGCTCTGGGAGGCCGTCCCGGGCGGCCCGGCGGACGCCTTCGACGGGCTCCGCGACCCGGCCGAACACCTACGGGTGACGCTGGAGTTGATGAAGACCTTCACACCTTGGGAGCACGACCGGGCCCGCTCCGGCGTCGAGCTCACCGACTCCGGCGCCACCCTGGTGGGCAGGTTCACCCCGACGGTCCGCCGACCGATCGGCGAACTTCCGGGCGGCGAGTCGGTGTTGGGCGTCGCGGACGTGGTCGTCACCAACGACCCGATCACCGGCCAGGGTTCCAACAACGCCGCCAAGTGCGCCGCCGCCTACCTGGAGGCGATCCTGACCCACGGCGACAAGCCCTTCGACCGGGACTTCCAGCAGGCCGCCTTCGACCGATTCTGGACGACCTGCGGGCGCGTCACCACCGCCTGGACCAACGCGATGCTCATGCCGCCGCCCCCGCACGTCCTCGACCTGCTCGTCGCGGGCGGTCAAGTCCCGGCCGTGGCGGACCGGTTCGCCAACTCCTTCGACGGCCCGGCGGACCTGGAGGAGTGGTTCCTCGACCCCGGGAAGGCGGAGGCCTATCTGGCCTCGGTGGCGTCGCAGGGCTGACCGCTGGTCCGGCGGAGGCGCGATCAGAGGTCAAGAAATCGCCAAGTCCCCTGCGAAAGCGCCCAGATCATGGTGGGTTCGGGTCAACCCCGGCCGACCGGGGGAACATGTGGGCACAGAACGCGAATAACAGGAGACATGTGGTGGCGGTCGACGGCAGCAACATGGCGCACGCTGTGATCGATACGGCGGTGAAAGAACGCACGCGCCTCCACAACGGCCGTAGCCGGACGACGGCGTTGGTGGTGCTGGGGCTCCTCGCCGCCTTCGGCCTGTTCCTGGCGCTGGTGGTCGGCAAGTCCGACCCGACCAGTGCCCCGACCTGTGACGGCAAGACCATGACCCGGGACAGCGAGTGCCGGATCTGGTCCAACCACGGTGGCGGGGGCACCTACAGCTACGACGAGATGATCGACCGCCGGGAGTCCTCGAACGGCGTGTGGCGGGTGGTCGGCTTCGGCGGCGCCGGCCTCGCCGTGGTCCTGATGCTGGTGGCGGCCACCAAGCTCAACCCGAACCGCCCCTGGGGCAAGCCGGTCGCCGCGGCCTGCCCGCGCTGCCACCAGCCGACCCTGCGGGAGAAGTTGACCGTGCACAGCATCTCCCGGGGGCGGACCACCTACCGCTACAGCGGGATCGTCACCCTCTGTACGCCCGTCTGCGGCTTCACCGCGGTGCGCCAGCGCTGACGGCGAGCGAGCGAGCGGGCGGGTCGGATCGGGACCGGGGCCGGGTGCTGATGGGCACCCGGCCCGGTTGCGACTCCTGTGCCCTGCATCAGCTGGCGGGCATCAGTTGATCGGCTCGGGGTGATGGACGGGCAGGCCGCCGAGGAGGGTGTGAGTGGGGTTGAGGTCGCGCAGGGCGTCGGCGGGGCAGTGGGCGGGGTCGCGGTCCCAGATGGTGAGGTCGGCGAGGCGGCCGGGGGTGAGGGCGCCGCGCAGGTGGTCCTCGCCGAGCAGGCGGGCGGCGTTGGTGGTGTGCAGGGCGATGGCCTCGTCGTAGGTGATGGCGTGCTCGGGCCCTTGGACCCCGATGACGGTTTGGCGGGTCGTCATGCCCCATACCGAGCGCATGGCGCCGAACCGGCCGACGGGAAAGTCGGATCCGGCGGTCACCAGGGCGCCTTGGTCGAGCCAGCCCCGGGCGGGGAAGACCGCGGCGACGCGTTCCGGGCCCCAGAAGCCCAGTTCCACCTCAGCGGTGTCGTGCAGCAGCGGCTGCTGGATGGTGACGGGGATGCCCAGAGCGGCGGCGCGTGCGCGCTGTTCGAAGCCGGCCAGGCCGCCGTGCTCCAGGACGAGGGTGCCGGCGGGCAGGCCGGGAATGCGTTGCAGAACGCGTTCGTAGACGTCGAGGAGGACGCGCACCGCGCGGTCGCCGAAGGCGTGGGTGCCGACCTTCCAACCGCGGCGGACGACGGCCTCGACCGCCTCGACGAGTGCGTCGGGCTCCCAGGTCAGCGTTCCGGAGAAGGCGTGGTCGCAGGCGTAGGGCTCTTCGGTCGCCGCGGCCTCCAACCCGCCGTCGAAGCCGAACTTCACCCCCCACACCCGCAGCCAAGGGTCGGCGCTGCAACGCCAGTCCTCCATGGCGTCGAGCAGGTCCTCCACCTGCGCCGCGCTGGTCAGGCCGAACGTCGCGATCAGGGCGCGGACCCGGGTGCTGAGTGCGCCGGCCTCGCGGGCGGCCAGCAACGTCGCGTAGTCCTCCAGGGAGACCGCGCAGTCGCGCACGGTACCGATCCCGGTGGCGGCGTACTGGCTGCTGGCCAGGCGAAGCCCGTCGATGCGCTGGGCCCGGTCCTGCGCGGGAACGAACCGCTCCACCAGCCCGAGGGCGTTGTCGATCAGCCGGCCGTTGAGCCGGCCGTCGGCGTCGCGCCCGATCACGCCGCCGGGTGGGACGGGGGTGTCCTCGGTGATGCCCGCCAGGCGCAGTGCGTAGGTGTTGACGACGTCATTGTGGCCGCCGCGCTTGACCAGGACGGGGTGGCGGTCGGTGGCCTGGTCGAGTTCGGCGGCGGTGGGCATGCGCCGCTCCGCCAGGTTGAGTTCCTGCCAGTTGGTGGTCGTGCGGATCCACTGGCCCTCGGGGGTGATGGCGGCCCGGCGGCGGATCAGGTCCAGGAACTCGGGGATGGTGCGCGCCTGGTGGACGGGGACGTCGTGCGCGCCGAGCCCGGCGAAGATCAGGTGCGTGTGGGTGTCGTCGAAGGCCGGCAGGACGGCGGCCTCGGGCAGATCGTGGACCGTGGTGCGCGCGGTCACCAGGTGGTCGAGACCGTTCGGGTCGGGAGAGAGGGCGGCGATGCGATCACCCCGCACAGCCAGCGCCCGCTGCGGGCCCTGGCCAGGCGCCAGCGTGTGAACCGCCGCGGCCCGGATCAACAGATCGGCACCGTGTTCCGTCATGGTCTGCTCCCGCATCAGCTCGACGTTCTGGATCGCAGCGGGCCACGGGACAGGTGGGCCGGACAGGCGACCGGCCCACCGTTGTTCCGCGCATCCGCTGACCAGACCGTTGTAGGGGAGTTCAGCACTTTCCCCCAGATTTGGCGGCTCTTCGGGCAGAAACACGCCACGAACGCGGCCTACCATGCAGATCATGCGCCAAATGCTCGACGAGACGGACCGCCGGATCGTGGCCGCCCTCCTCGCCTCGCCCCGCGCCTCCTGGCGCGACATCAGCCGCTGCCTCGGCCTGTCGGAACGCACCGTCGTACGCCGCGCCACCCCCCTGTACGCCGACGGCACCCTGCGCGCCACCGCCGTCCGCAACCCCGCGCACTTCCCCCACCTGATCCCCATGGCCCTGCGCATCCGCTGCCGCCCCCAGAAGATCCGCCAGGTCGCCGGTGCTCTCGCCCGCCGCCCCGACACTCTCTGGGTCGACATCCTCGGCGGCGGCGACGAGATCTCCGCGATCTTCTTCCTCGACGGCCCCGATGCCCGAAACGCGCTGCTGCTGCGCGACCTGCCCGCCACCGACGCCGTCGACTCCTGGACCGCCCACACCCTGCTACGCGTCTTCCCGACCGCGTTCCACTGGACCGCCGGCCTACTCACCCGCGAGGAAACGGCCCGGCTCGCCCCCGACCCGCCGCCCACGCGGCCCACGCCGCCCACGTCCCACGACATCGACACCGCCCTGATCACGGCCCTGACCGAGGACAGCCGTGCCACCTACACCGACCTCGCCCGCCGCGCCGAGACCACCGCGCTCACCGCCCGCCGGCGCCTCGATGCACTCGTACGCGGCCAGGCTCTGCGCCTGGCCACCGAGGTCGACCTCACGCTGCTCGGCGCACACGCCGAAGCCCTGCTGTGGATCAACGTGCGGCCCGGCGCCCTGGAGCAGACCGCAAAGACTCTCAGCGTCCACCCACAGGTCCGGTTCACCGCGGCCACCACCGGCCCCGCCAACCTCCTCATCGCCCTCGCCGCAGCAGACCTCGAAGCCCTCTACAGCTTCCTCATCACCACCGTCGGCTCCCTGAACGGGATCACCACCCTCGACACCACCCCACTCCTGGCCACCGTCAAACGCACCGGCCTGACTCGCCGGTCCTGACGCACACAACCCGGACTCTCCGTACCACCGCGACCACGGGCCAGGTCGTCCACGAGGGCGAGCCGGCCAGGACCCACGCCCGGGACCACGGCAAGCACCCGCTCGGTGGGTGCGGACTGTCCGCACGCGGCTCGCTCCCATGTCCGACCGGCCGTGGCCGATCGGACGTGGGAGCGGCGCTCACCCGGTGAAGGGCTGCCTCACAGCGCATCGGCAGCCCTTCACCGGGATGTGAGGGCGGGCAGGTCAGACGGGTAGGGCGGCGAGCCAGTCGGTCAGGAGCCGGTTGATCTCGGCGGGGCGTTCCTGCTGGATCCAGTGGCCGCAGCCGTCGACGACGTGGGAGGAGACCAGCCCCGGCAGGGTGGTCGGGTACGCCTTGATCGCGTCGGCCAGCCAGGTTGTGGAAGCGTCCATGCTGCCCCCGACGAACAGGGACGGCTGGGTGACGGGGGCGCCGTGGAAGGCGGCGAGGTCCTCCCAGTCGCGGTCCATGTTCCGGTAGCGGTTGAGTGCTCCGGTCACACCGGTGCGTTCGAACTCCCCGGCGTAGACGTCGAGGTCGCTGTCGTCGAGCCAGGCGGGCAGCCGGCCGAGCGGGAACCTGTCGCGCAGCGTTCCGCCGTTGCTGACGAAGTGTGGATCGGGGGCGCCGGGTGCGGGCATGGTGTCGGCCGACAGGGCCCCGTAGAAGCCCGCGAGCCAGCCGCGCACGTCGGGCTCGATCTCGGCCTCGGCACGGCCCGGCTCCTGGAAGTACGAGACGTAGAACTCCTCGTCCCCGCCCAACCGGGCGAAGACGTCGCTCGGGCGGGGCCCGCCGGGCGGGGTGTAGGGAACGCTCAGCAGCCCCACGGCGCGGAAGACATCGGGGCGGAGCAGGGCGGAGGTGGCGGCGATGGTCGCGCCCCAGTCGTGGCCGATGACCACCGCCGACTCCTCGCCCAGGGCGTGGACCACCGCGACATTGTCCTCCACCAAGTCGAGCATTCGGTAGGCGTCCGTCGCGAGGGGCTTGGAGGAGCGGCCGTAGCCGCGGACGTCGATGGCGACCGCACGGTATCCCGCAGCCGCGAGGACCGGCAGCTGGTGGCGCCAGGAGTACCAGGACTCAGGGAAGCCGTGGAGGAGGAGGACCAGCGGTCCGGCGCCCTGCTCCGCGAGGTGGATCCGGCCTCCCGGCGAGGGGACCAGCCGGTGGGTGATCTCCGTGACGTGCTGCGACATGCGTCTCCTCCAGGATCGTGAGTCGGCGGTGCCCCCGGACGGCGCCCTTCCGCCGTCTTCGTCGACCCGACGTCGATCATGCGGAAGCCCTCGTTGAAAAGGCGAGGCCGTTTGCCGATTCAGCAAACCCGGCCGTGGGCGGTGGGACCGGAGGCCTGCGCGCTGCCGCCCGCACTCCAGGGATACGACGGCGCTGACGTACGTGAAGACCTGATCGACGCGCTGCACGGGGCCTGGCCGTCCGCTGCGCTCGCTTGACGGACGCAGTCGGGCGGCGATCTTCGCGGGAATTCGGCGCAGGGAACTGGCGGTCCGCCAGCACCCGCTTCGGCGCGCTCCACGGCTACCCCGAAGACCGCATGGACATCAGCACTTCGGCGCCCCCACCCCCGCGTTCGGCGCCGCCCGCCCACTGTCGTGCCGACCGAACGGGCTGTCAGTGGAATCCCTGAAGGGGAGTCAGTCGGCCAGGCCCAGCGGATCGGGGGCGGTGTCGAGCAGCTGCGGGCCGTTGGGCGCGCGCACGCTGTTGACGGTGGGTGGGACGGCGCGCACCCGCAGGGCGCCGTCGGCGGGGCGGCGCAGCAGGTGGTGGAGCTCGGCGGGGTCGGTGTGGGTGGGGGAGAGCCAGACGGGCACGTCGTCGGGGGCGATGGTGAGCGGCATCCGGTCGTGGACGCGGCCGGCCGAGTCGGTGGCGTCGGTGGTGATGATGGTGGCGGTGGCGAGCCAGGCGAGCGGGTCGTCGTCGGCGCGGGTGCGGTCGCGCCAGAACTCGTAGAGGCCGGCCATCAGCATCACGCCGCCGGTGCTGAGGAAGTACGGCTGCTTGTACTTCTTGCGGTCGGCGGTGGCGGGGACCTCGCGCCACTCGAAGTAGCCGTCGGCGGGGATGACACAGCGGCGGGAGGCGAAGGCCTTGCGGAAGGCGGGCTTGGTGTCGACGGTCTCGGAGCGGGCGTTGATCATCCGGGCGCCGCCGGACGGGTCCTTGGACCAGGAAGGGACGAGGCCCCAGCGCAGCGGGCGCAGTTGGCGCAGCAGCTCGCCGGTGTCCCGGTCGAGGCGTTCCAGCACGGCCGGGATCGGGTCGGTGGGGGCGACGTTCCAGCTCGGCGCGAAGGTTTCGGCCGGGTCCCAGCGGAGCTCTCCGAGCAGCGAGACGAGGTCCTGGGGTGTGGTGGTGGAGACGAAGCGGCCGCACATGCCCCCAAGCCTGCCACCCGGCACGGACAACCGGAGCTTTCAGCGCGCCGGGTGGCCGCCCGGGGTGTGGCCGCCGTGGCCCGGGGTGTGGCCGAAGGTGCGGCGGAAGACGTCGATGAAGGCGCTGGCGGAGGCCCAGCCGCAGCGGTGCGCGACGGCGGTGACCGGCTGCCCCTCGGCGAGCAGCACCAACGCGTGGTGCAGCCGCAGCTGGGTGCGCCACTGGGGGAAGGTCATCCCCAGGTCGGCGCGGAACAGCCGGGAGAGCGTGCGGTCGCTGGCGCCGACGGCCCGGCCGAGTTCGGCGAGGGTGCGGCGGTCGGCGGGATCGGCGTGCAGCAGCTCGCACAGTGACCGGAGCAGGGGCGTGGTCGGGGTGGGCAGGTGCAGCGGCTGCTGGGGTGAGGCGCGCAGCTGGTCGAGCAGGACGGCGCGCAGCCGGGCGCGTTCGGGGCCGTCGTCCTCGGGAGCGCGGGTGTAGGCGACGATCAGTTCGCGCAGCAGTGGGCCGACGGCGAGGACGGTGGGCCGGTCGAGGGCGAGCGGGTTCTCGGTGGCGGGCAGGCCGACGAGGTGGAGTTCGAGTTCGCCGTGCGCCTGGTGGGAGTGGATGGTGCCGGCCGGGATCCAGAGCGCGCGGTGGCCGGGGGCGACCCAGGAGCCGGCGTCGGTGGTGATCGCGACCACGCCCCGGGCGGCGTAGGCGATCTGGTGGTCGTCGTGGCGGTGGGCGTCGATCCCGGTGCCGGAGGGCAGCAGCTGGGCGCGGGTCGGTGCGACGGGATCGTGGCGGATCTTCGACATTGGCTGGCAGATTATCGGAAGTCCGACAAGGGGTGCGGACTCCAGCATGGCGGGGTGCTGAAACTACCGTCAGAAAACCAGTCGGGGAAGCCGACCGTATCGCCGTACAACTCGGCGATCACGCTGCTGTCCGTCGGACACGCCTGCGTGGACGTCTACCAGGGCGCGGTGGCCGCCCTGGTGCCCTTCCTGGTGGCCGAGCGCGGCTACGGATACGCCGCCGTGTCCGGTGTGGTGCTGGCCGCCTCGTTGCTGTCCTCGGTGGCGCAGCCGCTGTTCGGGGCGCTCACCGACCGGTGGCCACTGCCCTGGCTGCTGCCGGTCAGCACGCTGCTGGCCGGCGCGGGCATCGGGCTCAGCGGGGTGGGCGGCTCGTACGGGCCGACGCTGGCCTGTGTGGCGCTGTCCGGCGTCGGGGTGGCCGCGTACCACCCGGAGTCGGCGCGGGTGGCCCGCTCGGTCGGGCAGGGGGCCGGGCACCGGGGGATGGCCTGGTTCTCGCTGGGCGGCAACCTGGGCTTCGCGGCGGCGCCACTGCTGGTCGCCGTGGTGGTCGAGGCCGGCGGGCTGCGACTGACCCCGCTGCTCGCGCTGCCGGCCCTGGCGGGCGCCGCGCTGTGCCTGCCGGTGCTGCGCGAGCTCGCGCGGCGGCGGGTCGCCGGGGCGGGCGCGGTGCGGAAGGTGGGCCGAGACGACCGGGCCTCCTTCGTGAAGCTGTCGCTGGCCGTGGTGTGCCGCTCGATCGCCTTCGTCGGCCTGAGCACCTTCCTTTCCCTGTTCGCCACCCAGCGCCTCGGCGGCGGCACGGCGGCCGGCACCGCCGCGCTGGTGGTGCTGTACACGGGCGGCGCGGTGGGCTCGGTGCTGGGCGGCGCGTTGGCGGACCGGTGGGGCCGGGTCGCGGTCGCGCGCTGGTCGTACCTGGTCGGGGCGGTGGCAGTGGCCGGGGTGCTGCTGGTGCCGGGCCCGGCGCTGTACCTGTTCGTGGCGCTCACCTCGGCGGGCCTGTACGTGCCGTTCTCGCTGCAGGTCACGCTCGGGCAGGACTACCTGCCCAGCCGGATCGGCACCGCGAGCGGGATCACGCTCGGGCTGACAGTCAGTGTCGGCGGCCTGGTCAGCCCGCTGATCGGCGCCCTCGCGGACGCGACCTCGCTGCGGACGGCGCTGCTGCCGCTGGTGGCGATGCCGGTGCTGAGCTGGGCGCTGTTCCGCACCCTGCCGGAGCCCGCCGCACCGGAGGAGGAGGCGGTGCCCGCCGCAGCCGGGCGGTGACCACCGGGGGTTTGGGCGCCACCGCATATGGTTCATTAGTGCTACGGTCGTTCATAAAACGATAGATCAATGGCTGGGGCCGGAGTACGACGCGATGCAGACGGTCCTGACCTCGATCAACCAGCGGAAGGGATGACGACGATGAAGGTGCTCGCCCTCGGCGGAGCTGGTGGGATGGGCCGCGTCGCCGCCCGGGTCGTCGCCGGGCTCCCCGGCGGCCGGGAGCTGGTGATCGCCGACCGCGATCTGGACGCCGCCCGCCGCACGGCTGCTCAGCTCGCGGGCTCCGGCTCCGGCGCGACGATGTGGCCCGCGCCCGTCCAGGCGTTGGTTCCGCCGGTGACCGCCAGGGCGGTGATTCCTGCCTCGGCGAGCTGCCGGCAGGCGGTCTGGGCGCGCTGTCCGGCGGCGCAGACCACGGCGAGCTCGGTCTTCCCGGCGGCGGAGCGCAGTGCGGGCAGGGCGCGCTGGAGCTGGTCGAGCGGGATGTTCAGGGCGCCGGGGATGTGGCCGCCGGCGTACTCGCCGGGGAGCGGACGTCGATGAGGGTGAGTTGTCCGAGGCGGGGCTTGAGCTGCTCGACGGTCAGCGACGTGGTCATGGGAGCGGGGGTCCTCTCGGGATGGGGTACCGGCGCGACCGGGCGGCCCTGGCCGGGGAAGTGGAAGGGGACGGGAGAGCCGGTCAGCTCAGGGTGGTGACCAGCATCAGGACGGCGACGGCGAGCAGGGCGATCGCGAAGGCCCGCTGGAGCGTGCGTCCGCTGAGCTTGTCGGCGAGCCGTTTGCCGTCCCAGGCGCCGAGGATCGCGGCGCCGGTGAAGGGCGCGGCGACGGCCCAGTCGATCGAGCCGGTCGCACCGAGGCGGGGGAGCAGGGCGGCGAGGGAGTTGGCGGTGATGACCAGCAGGCTGGTGCCGACCGCCTCGGCCATGGTGAAGGCCAGCACCGAGACCAGGGCGGGCACGGCGAGGAAGCCGCCGCCGACGCCGAGCAGTCCGGTGACCGCGCCGAGTCCGGCGCCGGCCGCCGTGGAGCGGCCAGGTCCGGCGGCGGATCGTTCCTGCTGTTCCGCCTTGGGCGGCACCAGCATCCGCCAGGCCGCGAGCGCCGCCAGCACCGCGAAGGCGCCGGTCAGCAGCGTGCCCGGTAGGTGGGCGGACAGCGCCCCGGCGGCCGCGGCGGCGGGTAGTCCGGCGGCGGCGAACAGCGCGCCGGTGCGCCAGCGCACCCGTCCGGCCCGGGCGTGGGCGAGCAGCCCGGTCAGTGAGGTGGCCGCGACGATCACCAGGCTCGCCGTGGTGGCCAGCGCCGGGGAGAAGCCGAGCAGGTAGACCAGGGCGGGTACGGCCAGCATGCTGCCGCCGCCACCGAGCCCGCCGAGTGCCAGTCCGACCACAGCGCCGGCGGCGAGCGCCAGGATCAGCGTGGTCATATGACGCGCCCGGTGCCGCCGTGCGGCGTGGTGACCGGCAGGCCCGCCTGTGCCCAGGCGCCCATGCCCCCGGCGACGTTCAGCACCTCGGCGCCGCGCGCGGCGAGCAGTTCGGCCGCGCGCTGGGAGCGGTTGCCGGAGCGGCAGATCGCGAGGACGGTCCGGTCGGCGGCCTCGGGCGGCAGCTCGACTCCGGCGGCCAGGCCGATCAGCGGCAGGTGCAGGGCGCCGGGGGCGTGTCCGGCGCTGTACTCGGCGGCCTCGCGGACGTCGAGCAGCACGGCGGCGCCGGTGCGGGCCAGTTCATGGGCCTGGACGGGTGTGGTCTGCCCGGGGGCGGGCGGCAGCTGGGGCATGCGTTTCTCCAGTGGTGCGGGCCGGACCGCTGCGGTCCGGCGCGTCGGGGGTGCCGCGATCTTCGCGTCGCTGAGCCCGTACGGGCGGTGGCGGTGGCGCGGGCCTCTCCTCGGCTCCGCCCGTACGAGCTGGTGCCCGGTCCGGCGGCGGCCGGTTTCCCCTCGACGCCCACCATAGTACCCCCGGGGGTATTATCGAAATTGTTCGTCGATGCCCCGGCCCGTATCGGCCCTGGAGGTCGCATGCTGGTGGATATACCGGTGGAGGTGTCACGGCATCCGTGACCACGCCCGGCGCCAGGCGCTGCCCAGGAGGGGTTGCCTGGCCGGCCGCGCCTGCCTCGGCCCGGTCGGATTAGATACCCCCGGGGGTAAGCTTCAGTGTGTAGTCAGCCCGCCAGACCCCGACGAGGAGACAATCCCGTGATCTTCAGCCAGTAGTACCTAGACTGCCTCTCCCAGGCCTCCTACCTGATCGCCGACGAGACCACCGGCCAGGCCGTGATCGTCGACCCGCGCCGGGATGTCGACGAATACCTCGCCGACGCCACGGCACGCGGCCTGACCGTCGTCGGCGGGGCGTGCGTCGGGGGCGCAACTCGCAGGGGGCCCGCTCCTGTTCGCGGGGCGGGCCACCACGCAACTCTCCTGACAGTGGCTCCTGGGTTGCCAGGATCAGGCGGGGAGGCGCCAGATCTGGTTGGCCGAGGCCTTGCAGTCCCAGATGATCAGCTGGGGGCTTGCGAGGCTGGATCCGGGGTCGTCCAGGCACTTGCCGGACTGGGGGTTCATCAGGGTGCCGTCGGCCTGGGCGATCCACTGCTGGGCGCCGCCGCCGTTGCAGTGGTAGAGCTGGACGGGGGTGCTGTCGGTGGTGCCGCTGTGCAGGACATCGAGGCACTTGCCGAAGACCTGGACGGTACCGTCGCCGGGCATGGTCCAGGACTGGTTGGCCTTGCCGGTGCAGGGGTAGAGCTCGACGGGGTTGAAGTCGGCCGTTGAGCCGCCCTTGTCGTCCAGGCACCAGTTGTTGTAGCCGCCGACCGGGCCGGGGCCGCGGCCGGTGCCGAAGGTGGTCGAGCCCCACGCGTCGGAAATCGGGGCGGCAGCGGCGGAGTTGGCCAGGTACGGCAGGCCGTACATGTCCTCGACGGTGCGCAGGACGTTGTAGTGGTTGATCGTCTCGCCGTAGCTGCCGGGCTTGACGTCGGCGCCGTAGAAGACGGTGGGCATGTGGTTCGCCGGGGTGAACTCGTCCTCGTCCCAGGTGACGACCAGCAGGCTGTTGTGGGTCTTCGCCCAGGCCGCGTATCCGCCGAGGGTCTTCTTGACCCAGGTGTCGCCCTCCAGGATGTTTCCGTCGTGCATCGACTCGTACTGGTTGCCGTGCACGAAGGTGACCGTCGGCAGTGCGGCGTACCCCGTCGGGTCGGTCGGGAAGCCGCAGTCCTGGCCGGCGGTCGGGGACGGGCAGTGCAGCCACTTGTCGAGCGGGTTCGGCGCGGTGGCGGTGCCGGGCAGGTCGGCGAAGCGCAGCCAGGCGGCCGGGGTCGCCTCGTCCGAGTAGTCGCCGAAGCTGTAGCCGTGCTGGGCCAGCTCGTTGGGCAGGTTGTCGGCGTTGATCGAGCCGACCGGCGGGGGTGTGCTGTTGGTCAGGCCCTGGGTGGAGCCGGAGAGCAGGGCGTAGTAGTTCGGCAGGCTCGGGTGCCACACCCCGTGCGAGTCGCTGAACGACGCGCCTTGCTGCGCCAGCGAGTTGATGTAGGGCGCCTGGGCGGTGTTGCCGATGATGGAGGTGTAGTCCTCGTTCTCCATCATCACGATGACCACGTGGTCAGGCGTCGGCAGCGCGGTGGAGGCGTGGGCGCTGGTGGTCGGCCCGGCCACTACGCTGGCGGCGGCGAGCGCGGTGGCCAGCAGCGCGCCGAAGCGGCGGCCATGGGCCAGGAGTCGGTTCATGGGGCCTTCCCTGGGGAGTGGAGCGGATTCCGGAGCCGTTGGTGGCACCCGGCCAGGGGATGGCTCGGCGCGCCCGAGGGATCGCCGTACGGCTCGTGGCAGGGAGGACCGTAGTTCGAACCTGCATGGAAAATCATGGTTCCGCACAAGAGTTGGCTAGCAGTCTGCCTTTGCTCGACCGGCGGGCCGCCGCTGTTCACCGGGACTTCACTCAGAGGCTCGTGGTGCGGGCCGGCGGTGTCGGTGGCGAAGGCCTGGGTGACCGAGGCGGTGGCCGGAGCGCCGGTCTCGGCGAGGATGGCGGCGAGGCGGGCGGACCGACAGGTTGCGTCTACTCCTGTGCTGACTGGGGGAGTTGCGGGTGGTCGGCGTCATGAGTAGTGGGGCCCCGGGTGCCGGGAGGGATGCGGGCGTGGACGGGCGGCGGCTGCTCCTTGTCCGGGGTGGGGGCGTGGCCGTCGCTCGGCGCGTCAGTGGGTGGTCCCCTCCGGGGTGCGCAGGTCGGTGGGGCGGGTCGAGGCGGTGAGCAGGGCGCGCAGGGCGTGGGCCGCCGTGGCGGCGGGCAGGGAGGGCTGGGCCCGGTCGAGGACCTGTTCGGGCAGGGCGGGCACGTGGACGAAGCCGCCGCGGGCGGCGGGGCGTTCGGTGGCGAGCAGGTGCATCAGGGCGTAGAAGACGTGATTGCAGACGAACGTCCCGGCGCTGTGGGACAGGGAGGACGGCAGGCCGGCCTCCCGGACGGCGGCCACGCACGCCTTGACCGGCAGGGTGGCGAAGTAGGCGGCGGGGCCGCCCGGGACGACGGGCCGGTCTATCGGCTGTCGGCCCGCGTTGTCCGGGATACGCGCGTCGTCGATGTTGACGGCGATGCGCTCGATGCTGATGTCGGGGCGGCCGGTCGCCTGGCCGAGGCAGACCACGACGTCAGGGTCGCTGCCGTGCACCGCCGTGCGCAGTTCCTCGGCCGCCCGCCCGAAGACGCAGCTCAGCCGGACGGGGGTGACCTCCAGCCCCTTGGGCGGCTCGTCGGCGACGAGGCGGGCGACCTCCCAGGACGGGTTGAGGGTGGCGCCGTCGAACGGTTCGAAGCCGGTGAGCAGGACCCGGGTCATGGGCGGGCAGGGCCTTTCTGGTGGGGTGTTCGGAATGCGGGTGGCTGGAACGGCAGTGGCCGGAATACGGGTGGTCAGAACGCGAACAGCGACATGATGGCGATGTTGCACACCAACAGAGCGCCTGCCGTGGGCAGTTGGGCCTTGATCGGCCCGTACTGGTCCTTGAGTTCGAGCAGGGTGGCCGGGACCAGGTTGAAGTTGGCGGCCATCGGGGTGGCGAGGGTGCCGCAGAAGCCGGCCAGCATGCCCACGGCCAGGATGACGGCCGGGTTGCCGTGCAGCTGGGTGATCAGGACGGGCCAGCCGATGGCGGCGGTCATGACGGGGAAGGCGGCGAAGGCGTTGCCCATGACGACGGTGAACAGGGCCATGCCGAGGCAGTAGAGCGCCACCGCCGCGTACGTGTTGCCGTCGGGGAGGAAGTGGGTGGTGATCCTGCCGACCTGGGTGCCGACACCGGTGCGCTGGAAGATCGAGCCGAGCACGGCGAGGAGTTGGGGCAGCAGCAGTGACCAGCCCATGGCCTCCACCAGCGTGCGGCCGGCGTGCAGGGCGACGACGGGGTTGCGCTCGCGGGTGAGGGCGAGGCCGACGGCCAGGGCGACGAGCGTGCCGATGCCGAGCCCGAGCAGGGCCTCGCTGCCGGACTGGAGCAGCAGGCCGCCGCCGAGGTGTACGTCCTTGAGGAGGGTGGCGCAGGTCAGCGCGACCAGCGGCAGGGTGAGTGCCGGGATGAACAGTCGGCTGCCGAGACGGGCGGCGGAGGCGGCCCGCTGTTCGGGGGTGGTGGTCGTGGGCCTGCCGCGGCCGGTGAAGCCGAGGCCGCCCAGGCAGATCATGGCGAGGACGGCCGCACCCAGGGGTGCGGCGGGCGCGCTCTTGTCGGCGACCCACGTGCCGTAGACGAAGCTCGCGCCGAACAGACCCCAGAAGGCGGCGCTGCCGAGCCGCTTGGGGTTGCTGCGGTCGGCTGCCATCTGCACGGCCATCGCGAGGAAGACGGCGCCGACGAGCCAGTACAGCCATTCGACCTTGATCACTTGCTGTCCTCCACGGTGACGGTGCCGGCGGGGCGGGGGGCGGTGAGGGTGCCGGACGCGGCGGGCAGGTCCCGGGCGAGGGTGGTGTCCAGGCGCAGCAGGCGCACGCCGTGGATGAGGGTGGCGCAGATCGCGGTGGGGATGGCCCACAGGGCGAGCTGCACCGGCTCCAGGCTGGTGTGGTAGGTCGCGTTGACGAAGCCGGTGATCAGGAGGATCGAGCCGATGGCGAGGAAGCAGTCCTCGCCGAAGAACAGGCCGACGTTGTCGGCGCTCGCGGCGAAGGAGCGCAGATGTTCGCGGGCCTTCTCGGTCAGGGTGCCGTGGCGGCGCTGGGCGGCGGCCTCCGCCATCGGCACGATCATCGGCCGCACCGCCTGGGGATGTCCGCCGAGCGCGGTGAGCCCGAGGGCGGCGGCGAGCTGCCGGATCACCAGGTAGCACGCGAGCAGGCGGCCGGCGCTGACCTTCGCGAGCCGGTTCATCAGGGTGCGGGCCTGGTCCTGCAGGCCGTGGCGCTCCAGGAGGCCGATGACCGGCAGGGTGACGGCGAAGAGCGTCACCGAGCGGCTGGAGGCGAAGCCCGTCCCGAACGTCTCCAGGACCTTCACCGGGCTGAGTCCGCCCAGCAGGCCGGTGACGACGCCGGCGGCGCCGACAACGAGGAGCGGATTTCGCCGGGTGGCGAATCCGGCCACCACGATGAGGATGCCGACAAGAACGATCATGTTCCTGGCCGCCTTTCGGAGGGGTCCACGCGGTGTAGGCGGTCATCTGTGACGCCACAGGCGCGGGAGGTTCCGGCCTGGTGGGCCGCGACCTCGCGGGGGATTGCCGAGAGGCTAGGGGATTGTGGAACAATCCGACAAGAGTTCAGGATGATTCCGCTTTTGACGGAACGTGGGGCGGTAGGAGGCAGGACTTGACCGGGGTTTTCGACGCACTCGCGGCCGACCGGGGCCGGCTCGAACGGGCCAGTGCCGCCCAGCGGGTGGCCGAGGTGCTGCGCGAGCACATCACCGAGGGCCGGCTCGCCCCCGGAACGCGCCTGTCGGAGGAGGCGTTGGGCGACGCGCTCGCGGTGTCGCGCAACACGCTCCGCGAGGCGTTCCGGCAGCTGGCCGACCAGCGCCTGGTCGTCCACGAGCTCAATCGCGGGGTGTTCGTCCGGATCCTCGAACCGGCGGACGTCGCCGACATCTACACGCTGCGCCTGGCCCTGGAGATGGCCGGCGTGCGCGCGCTGCACAGCGCGGCGCCGGAACGGCTGGCCGCGGTGCGGGCCGCGCTCGCGCGGGCGGAGGCAGCCGAGTTGCTGGGCGACTGGGCCGCCGTCGGCACCGCGGACCTGCACTTCCACCAGGCCGTCGCCGGGCTGGCCGGCAGCGGGCGGATCGACGAGTGCATGACGCGGCTGATGGCGGAACTGCGCCTGGCCTTCGCCGCCGTCCCCTCCGCACGCGCGCTGCACGAACCGTTCCTGCGACGCAACCAGGCCCTCGCGGGGCTGCTGGAGTCCGGCGAGATCGACGACGCCGAGGTCGAGTTGACCAGGTACCTGGACGACGCGCGCGCGGTGATCGTCCGCGCCATGGCGGAGCGCGGGCAGGCCCCGGGAACCGAGGACGTCGCGGGAGCCGGGCACCTCCCGGGAGACCGGCAGTGACGGGCGGCCGGGCGGGGACGGCGGCCGCGCTGGAGCCGGTGATCGACCTGAACGCCGATCTCGGCGAGGGCTTCGGCCGCTGGACGCTCACCGACGACGCCGCCCTGCTGTCGGTGGTCACCAGCGCCAATGTCGCCTGCGGCTTCCACGCCGGGGACCCGTCCACCATGCGGCGGGTGTGCGCCCTGGCCGCCGAGCGCGGGGTGCGGATCGGCGCGCAGGTCTCCTACCGGGACCTGGCCGGCTTCGGGCGGCGGGCGATGGACGTCCCCCCGGACGAGCTGGTCGACGAAATCGCCTACCAGATAGCGGCGTTGAAGGTGTTCGCGCAGGCAGCCGGCGTCGAGGTCGCCTACGTCAAACCGCACGGCGCGCTCTACAACCGCACGGTGCACGACGAGGAACAGGCCGCGGCGGTGGTCCGCGGCGTGCGCCTGGCCCTCCCCGGAACGCCGGCGCCGCCGGTGCTCGGGCTGCCCGGCTCGCGACTGCACGAGGCGGCCCAACGGGCCGGACTGCCGGTGGTCGCCGAGGCGTTCGGCGACCGCGCCTACACCCCGGAGGGCACGCTGCTCTCCCGCCGGGAACCGGGCGCGCTCGTCCACGACCCCGACGCCGTGGTCCGCCGCTCGGTCGGCATCGCCCGCGACGGCCTGCTCACCGCACACACCGGCGAGCGGATCCGGCTGCGCGCCCGCTCGCTGTGCCTGCACGGTGACACCCCCGGGGCCGCGGACCTCGCCCGCCGCGTCCGGACGGCGCTGCGAGCGGCCGGGGTGCGCGTCGAGGCGTTCGCATGAGAGTGCTGCGGGTCGGCCCGCACGCCCTGCTGGTCGAGCTCGCCGACGCCGACCGGACCGCCGCCTTCCACGCCGAAATCCTGCGCAGGCGCGCGGTGTCCGGGCTGCCGCCGGTGGAGGAGATCGTCCCGGCCGAGCGGACCGTGCTGCTCGACGGGGTGGCGGACCCGCGCGCCCTGGCCGCCGAACTCGCCACCTGGCGCGTGCCGCCCGCCCCGGAGCGGACCGGCCCGGTGGTGACCGTCCCGGTCCGCTACGACGGCGCGGACCTCTCGGAGGTCGCCGTGCTCTGGGGCGTCGCGCAGGACGCCGTCGCGCGCATCCACTCCGCGACCGAATTCCGCGTCGCCTTCAGCGGGTTCGCCCCCGGCTTCGGCTACCTCACCGGCCTCGCCGACCGGTACCACGTCCCGCGGCGGGCAGTGCCCCGCAGCGCCGTGCCGGCCGGTTCGGTGGCCCTGGCCGGACCGTACACCGGCGTCTACCCGCGCTCGTCCCCGGGCGGTTGGCAGCTGATCGGTCGCACCGAGGCCGCGCTGTGGGACGCCGCGCGCGAGCCCGCCGCCCTGTTCGTCCCGGGGACGCGGGTGCGGTTCGTCATCGAGGAAGCATGATCGGGGGAGCCGTGTCCGAAGCCGCGAGCGGAGAAGCCGTGACAGGAGAGGACGTTCCCGGGGGAGCCGTGACCGTCACCGTCATCAGCGCGGGCCTGTTGACGACCGTCCAGGACCTCGGCCGACCGGGCCACGCCCACCTGGGCGTGCCGCGCTCCGGTGCGCTCGACCGGTCGGCACACCGGCTGGCCAACCGGCTGGTCGGTAACCCCGCCGGGGCGGCCGCCCTGGAGACCACGGTGCTCGGCTGCGCGCTCCGGGTGCACCGGCCGGTGACGGTCGCCGTGACCGGGGCGCCCTGCGCCGTACGGGTCGACGGTCGGCCCGCCGCCTGGGGCGCCCCGGTCCGGCTGCCCGCCGGGGCGCGGCTCGACGTCGGCTCCGCGACCTGGGGGGTGCGCAGCTACCTCGCCTTCGCGGGCGGCATCGCCACCGACCCGGTCCTCGGCAGCCGTTCGACCGACCTGCTCTCCGGACTGGGCCCCGCGCCGCTGTCCGCCGGGGACCGCCTGCCGCTCGGCGAGCCGGTCGGCCCGTCGGCCGGGGTGGACGTGCTGCCCTGGGCCGCCCCGCCCGCCCGGCTGGTCCTCCCGCTCATGCTCGGCCCGCGCGACGACTGGTTCACCGCCGGGGCCCTCGGCGCCCTCGCGCGCTCCGACTACCACGTCTCGACGACCAGCAACCGGATCGGCCTACGCCTGGACGGCCCGCCGCTGGAGCGCGCCCGCGAGGGTGAACTGCCCAGTGAGGGCATGGTCCTGGGCGCCGTCCAGGTGCCGCCCGACGGCCGCCCGGTGGTCTTCCTCGCCGACCACCCGACCACCGGCGGCTACCCCGTCATCGGCGTGGTCCCCACCGCCGCCCTCCCCGCCGCTGCCCAGGCCACCCCCGGGACCCCGGTCCGCTTCGCCCCCGTCCGGCTGCGCTGACGGCCCCGCCGCCGCGCACGGGCAGTCCGTCCGCCCATGTGGAGCCATCCGCCAGCCCTTTGACGGGACGAACCGGCCGGTCATCAGCCCTTGGTGAGATCGTTCCATCGGAGAGCGATCGGCCGGGCGCGCCCTGTTCGAGGGTGCCTGCGCCGAACCTGCCGTGCGCACCCACCGCCGGCTCCGGCGGTCCACGCGTCCTCGAAGCCGCCGCGGCGCACGGTGCGCCTGCGGCCGCTGAGTGAGGGGATGCCGACTGCGAAGGTCCACGTGCCGTGCTCCTCCTCGGCCGGACGCGGGCATGAGGCACCGCGTTGACGCAGGGTGGCATCACGGCACCCGCACCGGCGGGTAGACCCGGCCTGGTCGTCCTGACCCGCGCACATCCTGCCGAACGACGGCCTGGCCCTGGGCGCCGACCTCGCCGCCTTCTACCGCGCCCCCGGCACCACCGACTGGCACGTCCTCGGCCGCAACCTGCCCGCCACCTCGGTGCAGCAGCTCAAGCTCGGCCCCGACGGCAAGCTCTACGCCGCCACCTTCGGGCGCGGCATCTGGCCCTTCGACCTGCGCCGCCTCGGCCACGGCCGGTACGACGAGACGGACGACTGATCCTTCCCACTGAACGACACCGCCGGTGTGTGGCCCGGTCATCCGACCGGTCCGCCCACCGGCGGTCCTTTGGTGTCGGGCGGGGAGGGCGCCAGCCGGTTCCTACGCCTGGAACAGGTCGGGCCGGACGAAGGGGTCGTGGTGGATGCGTTCGACCGGGACGCCCCCGCGGTGCAGAACCCGGGCGGAGTCGATGATCATCGGGCCGGGCCCGCACAGGTAGGCATCGTGCCGGGGCCACGGCCCGCACTGCGCCAGCAACTCGGGCAGCGGGCGGTCGGCGTCGGTGAGGACGGCCCGGACGCTGAGCCAGTGGTGCCGTTCGGACAGCCGCAGGAGGTCCTCCGCCGCGTGCAGCGCATCGCCGGTGCGGGCGACTGCGAAGAGTTCGACCCGGCGTTCCGCCCCGTCCAGGACGGCCTGTTCGATCAGCGCGCGGATCGGCGCGATCCCGGTGCCGCCGGCGACGCACACCACGTCCCGGGTCGAGGCCGGATCGATCGCCAGGTCCCCGAGCGGCCTGCCGAGCCGGAGGGCGTCGCCGACCTCCGCCCGGAACACCAGCAGGTTGCTGATGACGCCGCCGGGGACAGCTCGGACGTAGAAGGTGAGGGTGCCGTCGGGCCGGGCGGCGTTGGCGGGTGAGTAGTAGCGCCAGATCTTCGGGAACCACGGGGTCTCCAGGCTGACGAACTGGCCGCCGGTGAACCGGTACGGCTGGTCGGTCCGCACGGTGATCTCCGCCAGGTCCGGGCCGCGTCGGACGTGTCGGACGATCCGCGCCTCCCACACCGCCGGCCGTACCTCGGCGTCGGCCGTGGCGGCCTGGTCCATGGCGTCCGCGACGGTGGTGTAGGCCCGGGTCCAGGCGGCGGCGATGTCCGGCGTCCAGGCCGGGCCGGCGAAGTGTTCGAGGGTGGCGAGCAGGCTTTCGCCGACCGCCGGGTAATGGGCGCTCAACGTTCCGAACTTCCGGTGGTCCCGCCCGAGATCCGCACAGAAACGCGCCAGATACGCCGGATCGTCGACAAGATCGACAATGAGCAGTAGTGCCCGCACCAGCTTGTCGTGCTGGACGTCCAGGTTCGGCGGGAAAAGTTCACGCACTCCCGGATAGCGGCGGAACAGCTTGTCGTAGAAGTACCTCGGGAGATCCGCGACATGCGGCTCCACCACGGCCACACTGGCTTTGACCAGGGCGATGTCCCGGTCGGACAGGCCGGCATCGGTGGTGCGGAAGCTCACGGCGAATACTCTCCAGGGCGATCACGGGTGGCAAACGGGCATCATCTTGCACATGCTTGCGATCGGGCTGACAACCCGAATTCTGTGAAGTGTTTGTGAATCGGATAACGAAGTCGAATGATCATTTCGATGCGCGGCGGAAAGTACTGGCGGATAATCATTTCCGTCGACTTATGGCATCCCGGAATTCGCGGCCGGAGGGTACGCCAGGAAGCCCCGGAGGAGTGCGGCCGTGGCGGCGAGGTGGTCCTCGGTGGCGCGGCGCGCGGCGTCGTCGTCGCCGGAGAGGATGGCCCGGACCATCGCCCGGTGCTGCTCGGCGGCCTGCTCGATGTTGCGGTCCAGCATCGGGATGGCGCTGAGCAGGTCGTTGAGGCGCATCCTGGCGGAGCTGGACGTCGCCGGTCTGTTCATCGCGATCGGCCACGACTCGCGCACCGAGCTGTTCAAGGGTCGGCTGGACCTCGACGCCGAGGGCTACCTCAAGGTCGAGTCCCCCTCGACCCGGACCAACATCGAGGGCGTGTTCGGCGCCGACGACGTCGTGGACCGCACCTACCGCCAGGCCATCACCGCCTCCGGCAGCGTGGCGGTGGCCCAAGCGCGCGGAGGAGACCTGGTCGCACAGTCGGAGCGTGGAGGCGCCGACCGCCGTGTGCTCAGGCGTGCTCAACGGCGGTTGCGGCGGTTGCGCATCAGGTGGACGACGTAGATGGGACCGCCGATGATGGCGCCGATGATGAGGATCCAGAACGCGAAGAAGGCGGGGCCGGGGTGGAAGCCGGTGGTGTCGGCGGCGGCCAGGACGGCGGTGAGTGGCTGGTGGGGCATCTGCTGGTCCTTGGGTGTTGACGGGAATTGGGTCAGACGGCGCGGAGGTTGGGGCCGGGGTGCTGGGCCCGCTCCGGGGCGGTGTCGTGCATCAGGGCGATGTAGCCGTCCTCGACGGTGGCGCTGACGCGTTCCGCGTCCGGGGCGGGCGCACCGGAACTGATGACCCGGTAGGTGGTGCCGGTCATGCTGGGTGTGACGTTGACGGTGGGCAGGGTGGGCGGCACGGCGGTGGCCGGCTGGGTGAGGTGCCACACCATGTCCTCGGCACGGGTGGCGAGGTCGCCGATGGCGCCCTGGAAGGCGACGTGCCCGCGCTCGATCACCACGACGTTCGGGCAGGTCTGCACGATGTCGTCGACGATGTGGGTGGAGAGCAGCACCGTCCGGTCGCCGGCCAGCCTGGCGAGCAGGCTGCGGAACCGCAGCCGCTCCTCGGGGTCCAGTCCCACGGTGGGTTCGTCGACGATCAGCAGCCGGGGGTCGTTCAGGATGGCCTGGGCGATGCCCACGCGGCGCTTCATGCCGCCCGAGTAGCCCTTCACCTTCCGGTTGGCGACATCGCTGAGCGAGACCAGTTCGAGGACCTCCTTGACGCGGGCGCGGCGGGCGCGCCGGTCGGTGATGCCCTTGAGCAGCGCCATGTAGTCGAGGAACTGGCTGGCCGTCAAGTCCGGGTACAGGCCGAGCTCCTGGGGGAGGTAGCCGGTGGTGGCCTTGACCTCTCGACGCTGGCTGCGCGACGTGAGCTCGGTGCCGTCCACCGCGACGGTGCCCGAGGTCGGCAGCAGCGCCCCGGTCAGGACCCGCATGAAGGTGGTCTTGCCGGCTCCGTTGGGGCCGAGCAGACCGACCATGCCGGTGGGCAGGCGGAGATTGATGCCGTCGAGGGCGCGGACCTGTCCGCGCCGGAAGGTGACGGTCAGATCGGTGATGGTCACGTTGGGCGCGGTCATGACGGGCTCCTCCTGGTGAGCACGAGCTGGGTCATCACGAGGGCGGCGAGCGCCATGAGCAGCAGGAAGGCGATGCTGAGGACGGCCTCGCCGCCGGTCGGGGTGATTCCCCGCTGCCTGGCGTCGAACATGACGCCGTGGAACCAGGCACCGGCCGGGTACTCGCCGATGGCTTCGAAGGGCGTGCCCGTCACCACCTCAGCTGCCGTCGGCTCGTTCCACGTGGGCGTCCAGGGCTGGTTGGTCGGCCTCGGAACGGGGCTCGTCCTACGCTTCCTGGAGCATCGCCGCCAGGCCACCGTCGAGGCGGTGCGGAGAGACGAACGCCTGGCCCTGGCGCGGGAGTTGCACGATGTCGTCGCCCACCACGTGTCCGGAATCGTGATGCACACCCATGCCGCCCAGATCATGCTCCGCAAGCAGCCCGACCACCTCGGCGCCGCCCTGGCGGACATCGAGCGCTCGGGCACCCACGCCATGGATGCCATGCGACGGGTGGTCGCACTGCTCCGCGACGCGGAGGACGGCGTTGCCGTCACCGCGGGGCCGGAGCAACTGATCGACCTGGTCCGCCGGTTCGAGGAGCACGGACCGGCCGTCGACCTCCGGCTGCCCACCGGGGCTCCGACCTGGCCACCCGTGGTCACCGCCACCGTGTACCGGGTCGTTCAGGAATCCCTGACCAACATCGCCCGCCATGCCCGCGGAGCCCGCGCGGCCACCGTCACCATCGCCCAGGACCGTACGGACATCACCGTCGAGATCGGTGACGATGCTCCGCCGCACCCCCCGATCCGCTCCTCCCCGCGCGGCGGCTACGGCCTGGTCGGCATGCGCGAGCGCGTCGAGGCACTGGGCGGTACGCTCGACGCCGGTCCGCGGCCCGGTGCCGGTTGGTCGGTCCGCGCCACTGTGCCCCTGCAAGCCGGAGACCACCGATGAGCATCAGCGTGCTGGTCGCCGACGACCAGGCCATGATCCGCACCAGCCTGCGTCTCATCCTGGAGGACGAGCCCGACATCACCGTCGTCGCGGAAGCGCGCGACGGTGCCGAGGCCGTCGCCCTCGCCCGCCAACTGCGGCCCGACGTCTGCCTCGTCGACATCCGCATGCCCCTCCTCGACGGCATCGACGTCACCCGCGCACTCGCCGGCCCGGGCATCGCCGACCCGCTGCGGGTCGTCATCGTCACCACCTTCGGACTCGACGAGTACGTCTACGGCGCCCTCCAGGCCGGAGCCCTCGGATTTGTCCTCAAAGACGGCGACCCCACCCTGTTCACCGCCGCCGTGCGGGCCGCCAGCGTCGGGGACGCCCTGATCTCCCCGTCGATCACCCTGCGCCTGCTCCGCGACCTCGCCCGCACCAAGACCTCCTCCGCGCGTCAGCCCAACCCCCCGCTCACCGACCGGGAAACCGACGTTGTCCGCGCCGTCGCCCGGGGGCGCACCAACCAGGAGATCGCCGCCGCCCTCTTCATCTCCGTCAGTACTGTGAAGGGCCACCTCGCCGCGATCCAGAACAAACTCGGAGCCCGCAACCGCAGCGAGATCACCGCCTGGGCCTGGGAGTCCCACCTCATGTCGGGCAGCGCGGATCAATGGCGCAGCAGCCGATAGCACCAGCGGATGATCCCCATCCACCAGGTGATGGCGCATGAGTGTGAAACGGCCAGGCGGGTGGCGGTGCGCGGGTTCCGCCGTCGGGGTTGGGGTGCTGTGAGAGGGCTGGGGCGTATGGCGTATGAACCGGTTGGCTGGTGTGACCTCGCCCTATCTGCTTCGGCACGCTGACAATCCGGTCAGGGTATCCGATCAATGCGGTTAGGGGGTCTGCGATTTGAACCGCCAAACGGCGTGCTCCAGTCCGCCACGATCGTGACCGAGGGCGGCGGCGGTCCCCTCATACACGGCTCGCAATTCCTCGTAACCGAGGTTCGAGATGCCGGCCTCCGCGGCAAACGTGCGTAGATGTATATCCACGGCGACGTGCGAGCGGCCGACGAGATTGCCGATATAATCCACGGTCTTCGGCCCCACGCCCTTCACCTCCCGAAGGGCGACTCGGTTGGCCTGGTCTCCGAGCCATGCATGTAGGTCATCGCGGGTATCAACTCCGTTGGCAGCAAGTAGATCGGTGATGTCGTGGGCTGTCGCGACCCTACGGGGGCTGTTGAAGTTCATGGCGACGGCGAGATCTTCCGTAGTGAGTCGCGCCTGGAAGCCACGGACCGTGGCAGCGTCGGGCCACGCTGCTCCGAGCTGGAGGAGCCGTGGCCGGATCTGCAGCTCGTACTTGCGTCGCGCTTGGAAGCTGGCATCGCAGATCACCACGCCCATGTGGGTCCAACCACCGGGCGGGGGGAACGGGCCATCACCGAGGACGGTCCGGACGTGGTCGGCGAGACGCTCAACGGAGCTGAGTGCGGTCATGGACCAATGGTGCTGCTCCGGACTGACAGTCAGGGGCGGTTTCAGAGGATCTGGAGGCTTCCCGTCGGTGGCCGCCACTGGAATACGGCAGCGCACGAATAACGGCAGTGCGCCAGTCCGATACTCCAGCTGTAGATCTTGATCACGGCTGTTGGGCGGCCTGTCGCCGGTAGTGGCTGGTGCGGGCGCGGACTTGGTGTCGTCGTCGCCAGTCCGACCAACGGAGTCGGTGTGCGAGGCCGCGGGCGGGCTGGGTGGTGAATGCCGTGAAGAGGCGTCGGATCTTGCTGCGCGTCAGCGGGGTGAGCCCTGGCGGTGGCGTCGTACCAGTCCGTTCGATGGCGGCCGTGACCGCGAGGAAGGCCTGCGCGAGCATGGCCAGGGTGGTCCAGCGGTGCCAGGAGGTCCAGCGGCGGACCTGGCCGCCACCGAGATCGGTGGCGAGCCATCTCGCTGCCTGGCCTAGGTTGGTCGAGGTCGTAGAAGGCGGGGACGTGACCGGGCCGGGCGAGGGCGTGTAGCCGTTCCTGGTGCAAGGCAGCGGAGTTGGAGACGACGACGAGGTGGGACCGGTGGTGCACGGCCGAGCGCAGCATCGGGTCCTCGACGGGTAGACGGGGTGCGGCCTTCTCCAGTTCGGCGATCGGGCGTCCCCAGGCTTTCTCGATCATCGCGTCCGCGTGGCCGAAGGCGGTGGCCTCGGACACGGCGTCCTCCAAGGGGTTCGTGGGCGTCAGCGGGCCGGGCCGGCGAGGGCGACCCGCGGCGGTGCCGGCGGGCGGGTCGAGGTGGTGTAGGCGAGCGCGGCGGCGGGGGCGCGGGTTACGGCGGTGGAGCGGGTGGTCGCGGCGCAGAAGCGCCGGTCTCCGACCTCCGGAGGGCGCTCAGCCGTGCCAGGGCGTTGCGCGGATCTCGAAGCCCGTCAGGCCCTCGGGCTGTTCTTCCCGGACGAGGACCCGGTCCACGATGGCCAGTGGCGGCCCCTGCCTGGTCCACTCGACCAGGCGCTGGACGGCGGCCGGATTCCCCTCGAACACGGCCTCGACGGTGCCGTCCGGCAGGTTCCGCACCCAGCCCCGCACGCCGTGCGCGGTTGCTTCGTGACGGCAGGTGTCGCGGTAGAAAACCCCCTGCACCTCGCCGGAGACGATCACTCGGCTGCGGATCATCGTCCACTCCCTACGGTGTCCGGGTCACGGTACGGCCCGCCCGCGTGGCGGCCGCCGCGAACGCGCTGGCGTCGAGCACCGCCGCACCGCCCAGGTCGTTGTTGAAGTACACGTGAACGTCGGCCGAGTCCGCCCAGCTGTCGGCGATTCGGCCCACCCAGCCGGCCAGCGCCTGCCGGCCGTACCGTGGCCGGGGCCGAGCCCGACCGGCGTGGCAGCGCAGATAGCCCCATGCGCAGGTCCGCCACAGCGGGGTGACCGGGTGGGACTCCCGGTCCGCCCAGCACAGTGCGGCGGCCCGGCCGGTCAGCACCGCACGGATCTCCGGCGTCCACCAGGACGGGTGCCGCGGCTCGACGGCGACCCGCACGCCCGCCGGGAAGGCGGCCAGACAGCCGTCCAGCAGCTCGGCGTCCGCGTGCAGCGTGGGCGGCAGCTGGAGCAGCACCGGGCCGAGCCGCTCCCCGAGCCCTTGTGCCGCCGCGAGCAGCCGCTGGACCGGCTCGGCGGGCTCGTGCAGGCGCTTGATGTGGGTGAGGTAGCGGCTGGCCTTCACCGCGAACACGAAACCCTCGGGGGTGCGGGCGTGCCAGTCGGCGAAGGTGTCCGGCGAGGGCAGGCGGTAGAAGGCTGCATTGCTCTCCACCGTGGCGAACCGCTCGGCGTACTCCTCCAGCCAGCGCCGCTTGGGCGTCCCCTCCCGGTAGAGCACCCCGCGCCAGTCGTCGTACTGCCAACCCGAGGTACCGACGATCAACGGCATACCTCCAGCAAACACCCATCTGCCGGACCGGGCCCTCGATGGTCTCCCGGTCACGCAGGCCCGGGTGGGTCGGTGCGGCGGGAGCGGCGGAGGACGTGGCGGAGGGCGGCCAGCAGGGTGGCGGCGGTGAGGACGACGAGGACGACCCGGATGTTGCCCGGAAGGTAGTAGCGGATCGAGCGTATCCAGAGGTAGGGCGGGGTGATCACGCGGTAGGAGATCGTGGGGATGATGGCTGCCCGGGGGAGGGCTGCCAGCGCGATGCCCACGGTGCGCAGACGGTCGGGGCGCCGGGCGCCGAGGTGGAGCAGCAGGGCGAGGCTCAGCACCGCGACCGGCCAGGCGACGGTGTGCTCGAGGTCGCTCAAGGCGCGGGGCACGTAGGAGGTGAAGGGATACTGGTTCCGGAGGACGGCAAAGGCGCTCAGCGGCACCGCGAGGGCGAGGGCGGTGAGCACGGTCTCGTTGCGGCCTCGTGGCGAGAGGTCGACGGCGTCGGGCGGGGCGAGAAGCAGCACGATGCCGGCCACGATCCCGAACGGCACCACCAGCAGGAAGAGCGGGGTCCCGTCGAACCGTTCGTCGCCGAGCCGGGCGGGGGCGAACGCCGGCGCGGCGCCGATCCGCACGAGGATTCCCAGCAGGACCAGCAGCCGGGCCGGCGTCCACCGGCCGAGGGAGGCGCAGATCAGGGCGAGGATCCAGGGGGCGGCATGTGTTACGACCGGGGTGGCTTGAACGCCGGAGCGCTGCTCCCCGTGTAATAGCGGGGGTAGGGATCCTTCAGGAAGACCCCGATCACCACGTGGAGCAGGTTCAGGCCCGCTCCGCCGTTCGGCCGTCCTGCGCCCGGGCCACGAACCGGACGGCGAACCAGGACCGGGCCCGCTGCGCCTCGCTCGGTCCGGCGCCGGGCCTGCGCAGCCGTCCCAGGGCGCGGCGCAGCAGCGGGAGCTGGGCGGCGAGGGCGAGCGCCGCCACCGCGGCGACTCCGCCGAGGGCGACCGGCAGCCGTCGCACCGCCGCGTAGTGGGCGTAGCCGAAGTCCGGGCCGTACTCGTCCAGTGCGGCGGTCGAACGGGACACCACCTGTGGGTCGATCGAGGGCATCGGTACCGCCCAGGCGCGGGCCGCCCGGGACCGGTGCGGTCGGCCGGCGGGGGTGCGGACCAGCCGTCCCTCCGGCCCGGGCTCGACCGCACGGCGTGCCCGGGCCGCCCGGGCCGTCGCCCGCGGTCGGGAGAAGGCCGTCATGGCCGAGGCGAAGGTGCCGCCCGAGATGGTGCCGCCGGCACGGACGAAGCCCTCGGCGAAGAGCCGGGCCGCCGCGGCGCAACAGTTCCTCGACGGTGAACAGCACGCCGAGGTCGTGCGGCACCGAGTCGAAGCCGCAGGCGTGCACCAGCCGGGCGCCGGTGGCCACCGCCCGCTCGTGGTGGCGGCGGTACATCCGGTCGGCGAACTCCGGCTCGCCGGTGAGGTCCACGTAGTCGGTGCCGGTGTCCGCGCAGGCCGCCACCAGCGGCTCGCCGTGCCGCAGGTACGGGCCGACCGTGGACACCACCACCCGGGCCGAGCCGGCCACGTCACGCAACGCCCCGCGGTCCGCGGCGTCCGCCACCAGCAGCGGGAGCTCGGCGCAGCGCGGGTCGATCCGCGCCAGCCTCGCCCGGACGGCGGCGAGCCTGCGCTCGTCCCGCCCGGCGAGTGCCCAGCGGCAGCCCTCGGGCACGCTTCGGGCCAGGTACCCGGCGGTGAGCCCGCCAGTGAACCCGGTGGCACCGAACAGGACGAGGCCGTACGGGCGGGGCTCGGCCATCAACAATCCCTACTCGCGGGTAATCGACTGCGTCACGCTAGGAGCCTGTCGTGGCACTGTCAACGGAGCCCGGCTTGTGGGTACCGACGAGGTACGGGTTCGACCTCAGCCACCGCTCGGCAGGTCGGTCACCCGGACTCCGCCCCACCGGGCGCTCACGCTCCAGCCCTCCACGCAGGCGATCGTCAACTCGGCCTCGCACTGCGGGAGTTCGGGAAGCTCGGCAAGGGTGAGGCGGAACAGCCGTGGGCCGTCGACCACCAGCCGCCAGTCGGCGGGCACGGTGACCGTCCTGGCCTGGGCGGCCGTACGGCTGACCGGCAGACCGCCCGGACCCGGGCCCGGGCGGCGCGGGGCCAGCAGGTCCACCGCCCGGAGCCAGGGCGCGGTCTGCCCGGCCGTGGTGAGCGTCACCGCGCCGACGGCCGCCCCGACGGCGACCAGGAAGCCCCGGCGTCCGGCCACTGCCGGGGCCCGCTCCCCGCGCCAGTGCCGGTCGATGAGCGGTGCCTTGGCGGCCAGGTGGAGCAGCAGACCGCCGGTTGCCGGCCAGGCCGGCCAGAAGTGCGTCTGACGGAACGGGAACGGCCAGGGGCACCACTGGAGGGTGTTCGGCAGCCCGGTGAACAGCGCCAGCAGTACGGCCGCCACCAGCACCGCGATGCCCAGCCGCTCCAGCGCGTGCGGCACCGTGCGGGCCGGCGGCCAGGCGAACAGCCGGGGGTGGACCGTCCACAGCTTGGCGCCGGTCAGCGGGATCGCGGCGGTGCCGCTGATCACGTGCAGGCCCTGGGTGATCCGGTACCCGTTCACCGGGCGGGAGGGCAGCCACGTCGTCGGCCAGTGCGGCCGGTCCTGGAGGAGGCGGCTGGTCAGGCCGGTCAGGAAGCAGATCAGCAGGGCTGCCCCGAGCCACCGGCCGAGCACGACGGCGGTGCGCGGCTCGTGCAAGGGCGAGGTGAACACGCCGTCGCGGAACGGGCCGCGCCGCAGGAACGCGGGCGGGGGAGGGAGCGGGCGGTCGAGCTGACGGTCGAGCCGACGACCGAGGCGGCGCAGGGCACCGGAGGGCTTGGAATCCACCCGTCCATCGAAGCGCGCCGAGCCCGCCGGGAGGTGCTGCGGCGTCCTCACGGATTGCGAACGGCGGTCGGAACGGCGGTCGGTGGCGCACGCCGACCGCGCACCCGCTGCGAACGACGACCGGCTAGTCCCGGACTTCGCACATGGGGTTTTAGGTCTCCAGCCAGCGGGGTCGGGTTTCGTCAATGCTGAGGAGTTCGAGCAGGTGTGCTTGG
>NZ_JBHVVI010000071.1:0-49512 GCF_042883685.1 Kitasatospora sp. NPDC058190 | reverse complement strand
CAGATCCTGAGTCTCGACACCTCAAGATCTGCACAGGGGACGGCGTGTACTGCGTCAGGCGCTCCTCAGCGACCCACAGATGGAGCAGAAGAGCCAGAAATCAGGCATACGTGTGTGGTGGAGTCTCCGGAGACTTCGAGGGAGTCGCGGCCACACGCGGTACCACGCCAGAACGGGCGGACACCGCGGTGACCGCCTACGTCAGATCAGGGCAGCGGAGAAAGTACTCATCGCGCATCGTCCCCTTGGGCATCAGGTGCTGGCTCGGCTGTCGGCCGGCCCACTGCTCTGTGGCCGACGCCGCGCTGCACGCCCCCATTAGAGCCATGCCGCGGACGCCCTGTCAACGAGCAAGATCGCGGCTCGGAGGGGAGCGGACACCACCGTGGACCGCGCCGTCGACCTCGGCGCGAACGGGTGCGGCGAACGGGTGACGGCGAGCTGCGGGCGACGGACGGCGGTCGGATGACAGCGGACAGATTTCAGATGATGAAATCTGTCCGCTGTCATCCGTCATCTGTCGGCCCGGGAACCCCGGGAGCCCCGGGAACCCCGGAACCCGGCAGCTCGCTGGCCCCTTGGCAGGCCGACCCGACCCGACCCGACGCCACGTCAGCGCAGGTAGTCCACCAGCCCCGCCGGCTTCAGCCCGGCGGCGTCCGCGGCGGCGAGGGCGCGCGGCAGGTCGGTGGCGAGGGTGTCGGTCCAGTGCATCAGCACGACGTCACCCGGCTGCAGCGGGCCCGGGTGCCAGATGTTGGAGGCACCCCAGCTGAAGTCGGCGTCGGCGGTCAGTACGGTGCGGATGCCGCAATTGGCCGCGGCCTGCAGGGTGTCGGTGTTCCAGGCGAAGGACGGCGGACGGAACACCACGGGCGCGGTGCCGAACAGGCGGGTCATCGCGTCGCGGGCGTCGCAGATCTCGACCTGCTGCTGCTCCGGCGGGAGCTTGCTGAGGTCGGAGTGCGAGACGCTGTGGTCCTGGATCGAGGAGCCGGGTGCGGCGGTGACCCGCTTGAAGAAGTCCGGGTCGGTGCCGGCCGGCATCGGCAGCGGGAAGGCGGTGATCGGCAGGTGGTGGTCGGCGATGAACCGCTCCGCCTCGGGGGTGCGCTGCCAGCCGTCGTCCACGGTGAAGAAGACGACCTTGTCGCTGGTCGGGATCGAGCCCCGCGCCACCGCCGGGGCGGGCGCCGGGCCGTCGACCCGCACGTCGTCCACCGAGAACGGCCCCTGCTGGTACCAGCCGTGCACGTACAGCCGGATGCTGCGGGCGTTCGGGCCGGTGGTGAAGCGGGTGGTCAGCTGCTGCCAGTCGCCGCCGGTGGTCTCGGTCCAGGCGGGGGCGACGTCCCGGCCGGTGCCCGTGGCACCCAGGTAGACGAAGTTGCCGCGCACCCAGGCCGACGCGGTGTACGTGGTGTCGGGTTGGACGGCGACGGTCTGCGCGCATTCGCCGGTGGAGTCGGCGTCCGCCGGGGTCACGGTGAGCGAGGAGTTCCCGGAGTGCGGGGCGGTGGTGGTGACGGCGGCCTCGGCCGGGCCGCCGGTGCAGCTCCAGCCGGGGATGCTGCCCCAGTCCGCGAGGTTGGGGGACGGCAGCTCGAAGCCGGGGTTGGTGGCGAGGTTGACGGTCGGCCCGGCGGAACCGCCGGTGCCGGCGGAGGCCGCCGGTAGGGCGAAGCCGGCGAGCAGCGCGACGGAGGCGGCCAGAGCGGACAGGCGCGTGGACATCGACACGTGAGGACTCCAGCGGGTGGGGGCACGCCCGTGGGGAGGGCGTGAGCGGAATCAGGACCGTGGAACTCGGGGCGGTGGAGCTCGTGACCGTGCAGCTCGGAGCCGTGTAGCTCGGAGCCGTGGAGCTCGGAGCCGTGGAACGGGGGCGCTCCCGGAGGGGCGGGGGCGGGCTGTACCGGTGCGCCGCACGCGGACCGAAGAGCAACAATGGACTGGACCAATCGGCCCGTCAAGGGAATGGCTGGTGAACAGGACCCGGAACGCACCAGGGTCATGAAGGACAAGACGGTGCGTCAGTGACGATGTGGGCCGGCCCGGTTCAGGAGAGGTACAACTCCTCGATGTCCTCCGCGTAGTGCTCCGCGATCGCCGCCCGCCGCAGCTTGAGCGAGGGCGTCAGCAGCCCCTGTTCCAGACTGAACTCCCTTGGCAGCAGCCGGAAGGCACGGATCGACTCGGCCCGCGAGACCGCCGTGTTCGCCGCCGCCACCGCGCGCTGGATCTCGACGTGCAACTGCTCGTCCGCGAGCGCCCTCCAGGGGTCCAGTTGCTCCCGCCCGTGAGTCTTCAACCAGTGCGCCAGTGCGGCCGGGTCGAGGGTGATCAGCGCGGCCACGTACGGGCGGTCGTCGCCCACCACCAGGCACTGGGAGACCAGCGGGTGCGCCTCGACCCGCTCCTCCAGTGCGGTCGGGGCCAGGTTCTTGCCGCTGCTGGTGACGATCAGGTCCTTCTTGCGCCCAGTGATGGTGAGGTAGCCGTCGCCGTCCAGTCGGCCCAGGTCGCCGGTGGCGAACCAGCCGTCCACCAGTGAATCCGCCGTGCACTGCGGGTGGTTGAGGTAGCCGCCGAACACCGAGCCGCCGCGCACCCACACCTCGCCGTCGTCGGCGATCGCCACCGAGGCGCCCGGCACCGGCTGGCCGACCGTGCCGAGCTTCTGCCGTCCGGCCGGGTTGGCGGTGATCGCGGCGGTGGTCTCGGTCAGCCCGTAGCCCTCGTACAGTTGGAGCCCCGCTCCGGTGAAGAACAGGCCCAACTCGCGCCGCAGCGAGGACCCGCCGCACATCACGCTGCGTACCCGGCCGCCGAGCGCGGCGCGCAGCTTGGGGTAGACGGTCCGCTCGTAGGCGAGGTGGCGCAGCCGCAGCGCGGCGCCCGGGCCGGGGCCGTGGCCGAAGGCCTTCTGCTCACGGGCGGCCGCCCAGTCGACGGCCACCTGCCGGGCCTGCTCGAAGAGTTCGCCCCGCCCGCTCTCCTCGGCGGCGCGTCTGGCCTGCTGGAAGATCTTCTCGAAGACGTACGGCACGGCGTGCAGGAAGGTCGGCCGGAAGGTGTCCAGGGCGGGCAGCAGCGCGTTGGTGGAGACCTCGGGGATGTGGCCGATCCGGAAGCCGCCGCGGACCGCCGCGATCTGCACGGCCCGCCCGTAGACGTGCGCGAGCGGCAGGAACAGCAGGGTCGAGGGCTGGCCGCCGCCGGTGTCGCGGAAGACGTCTCCCCAGCCGTCGAGCAGCGCGTCGGCCTCGGCGGCCAGGTTGCCGTGGGTGATCAGGCAGCCCTTGGGTCGGCCGGTGGTGCCCGAGGTGTAGACGACGGTGGCGATGTTGGCGGCGGCGACGCCGAGCCGCTGGCGGTGCACCAGCGCGTCGGGTACGTCCAGGCCGTCCTCGGTGATCGCGGCGACGCAGTCGCGGTCGAGCTGCCAGATGCCGGTCAGGTCGGGCAGCGCGTCGCAGACCGCGCCGACGGTCATCGCGGCGTCCTCGTCCTCGACCAGGCAGGCCACCGCCTGGGTCTCGGCGAGGATCCAGCGCACCTGCTCGGCTGCGGCGGTGGGGTAGACCGGGACGGTGATCGCGCCGATCGACCAGAGCGCGTAGTCGAACAGCGTCCACTCGTAGCGGGTGCGGGACATCAGGGCGACCCGGTCGCCGTAGCGCACGCCGCGGGTCAGCAGGCCCTTCGCGAGGGCGAGCACCTGGTCCCGGAACTCCCGCGCGGTGACGTCCTGCCACCGCCCGTCGTCGGTCCGCCAGGACAGCTGGAGCAGCTCGGGCGTGCGTTCGGCGGTGTCGTACAGGGAGTCGGCGAGTCCTCCGCTGGCCTCGCGCCCGGGCGGGGCGGGCGTGGTGAACTCGCGCACAGTCCTCCCCAGTTCGCGTCTCGCGGCGCTGTCCGTCGGTCCCGGCGGGGGGCGTCGGGGTGGCGGCGCCCGGTCGCGGGGGTGGAGCGAAACTATCGGATCGTCCTGTCACTGCCCAGGGTTGTGGCGGTGACGCGACGAGATCGGCACGGGCCCGCTCGGATGGTGTCGTGATCGGGGAGGTGAGGGGGAGGAATCGGGGAGTTGATGCGCGCACGGTGTGACCTGGGCATTCGGGGTGCCGGTGGACGATCCGGGTGCGATCCGGGTCGGAAACGTCCGGGATCCGTCCGGGATCGGTCCAGGATCCGTTCGAGAGCCGGGTGTGGGACGGGCGCGAGCGCGGGCGGCTCCTGACGTGTCCTGGGCAAGGTGGGGAAGTGGGGTGGTTCGACCCTCGAACGTGTGGTCACGGCGTAGTAGAGTCTCGCAGACCCGTGGCCGGGAGCCCTCCGCAGCTTCCTTCCCATACCTCCGCAAAGTCCGTCCGAGCCCCACTTCGCACGTCCGCCGAACCCGTCCGAGCCCGCCGAACCCTCCGCACCCCGCTCACACCGCTTCTCCGTTCACACCGCTTCCCCGCTCCCCGTCCGCGCCTGGCACTTCCGACCGAGGACTCCATGCGTTTGCGCAGCAGCTCGATCCGCGCGAAGATCATCGCGCTGCTCCTGGTGCCCATCGTCGCGCTCGCCGCCCTGTGGGTGTACGCGACGCTCGCCACCACCGGGGACGCCTGGAACCAGCTGGCGATCAGCCGTACGTACAAGGACTACGGCGCCGCGGTCGACCAGTACGCGAGCGACCTGCAGGACGAGCGGCGGGCTGCCGTCCAGCGCCTGGCCGACCCGAACTCGCCGGTCGCCCGGGACGCCTTCGAGCACGCCGCGGCCGCCACCGACCGCAGCCTCACCGTACTGCGGCAGAAGAAGGACGGCGCCCACGGCGAACTCTCCGCCGCCCAGCGGGCCCGCCTGGTGCAGATCATCGCCGCCGCCGACCAGATCGCCCCGCTGCGCGCCCAGATCGGCCGCCTCGCGCTCAACTGGGAGTTCGCGCTCGGGCAGTACAGTGACCTGGTCCGGCCGGTGTTCGGCTTCCGGTCCGCCTACGTCGCCCGGCAGAGCGGCCAACTCCCGCGCCAGGGAACCATCCTGATCGAGCTGGTGCGTGCGCGCGAGTACCTCTCGCAGGAGGACGCGGCCATGGAGGGCCTGCGCTCCGGAGCCTCCAAGCCCACCGCCGAGCAGTACCAGGTAGCGCTGGACGCCCTGCACAACCAGCAGGCGCTCTTCACCGTCTACATCGCCGAACTCGAACCCGCCGACCAGTCCGACTACATCGCCCTGCGCGGCGGCGAGGCCTGGGGAGCGCTGGCCCGCGCCGAGGCGGACTTCGTCGGTGCCGGCGGCCCCGACCGGGTGGCCTGGGCGCTCAACGGCGACAACTGGCGGCAGACCGCCGACCGTTCGCTCGGCGACCTCGCCTCGATCAACTCCCGGATCGCCGCGGGCCTGGACGAGCGCGGGCGGTCCACCGCGATCGCGGCGCTCTGGAGCGGCGGCATCGCCGGCGCGATCGGCCTGGTCGCCGTCGTCCTGACCATCCTGATCTCCTTCCGGATCGGCCGGGGCCTCGCCCGCGAGCTGATCGGCCTGCGCAACGCCGCCAATGAACTGGCGACCACCCGACTGCCGTCCGTCATGCTGCGGCTGCGCCGCGGTGAGCCGGTGGACGTGGCCGCCGAGGCGCCCGAACTGCACTTCGGTCAGGCCGAGATCGGGCAGGTCGGCCAGGCCATCAACGCGGTCCAGCGGGCCGCCGTGGAAGCCGCCGTGGAACAGGCCGAACTGCGGCGCGGCGTCTCGGCGGTGTTCGTCAACCTGGCCCGGCGCAGCCAGGTGCTGCTGCACCGGCAGCTCACCCTGCTCGACACCATGGAACGCCGCACCGAGGACCCGGCGGAGCTGGAGGACCTCTTCAAGGTCGATCACCTCACCACCCGCATGCGCCGGCACGCCGAAGGCCTGATCATCCTGGCCGGCGGCTCGCCCGGGCGCGCCTGGCGCAAGCCGGTCCGGATGGTGGACGTGGTCCGCGCGGCGGTCGGCGAGGTCGAGGACTACGCCCGGGTGATCGTCCGGCCCTTCCCCGGCACCGGCCTGCTCGGCAGTGCCGTCGCCGACGTGACCCACCTGATCGCCGAACTCGTCGAGAACGCCGCGGTGTTCTCCCCGCCGGCCACCCAAGTCACCGTCCAGGGCGAGGTGGTGGCGCACGGCTTCGCGCTGGAGATCGACGACCGCGGACTCGGACTGGGCGAGCAGCTGCTCGCCGAGATCAACGAACGCCTCGCCGTGGAGCAGGAGTTCGATCTCGCCGACACCGACCGGCTGGGACTGTTCGTGGTCAGCCGGCTCGCCCGGCGGCACGGCATCCGGGTCCACCTGCGGCCCTCGCCCTACGGGGGGACGGCGGCGGTGGTGCTGATCCCGCGCGAGCTGCTGGCGGAGGCACCGGACGGGCTGCCGGAGCCGCCCGCCCAGGGAGCCGCCGGGACCGCGGCCGTCCGTGCGCCGAAGCGGGCGGCGACGGGACGGACGGCGGCGGGGCGGCGGGGGCAGCGCGACCTGGTCGCGGTGCCGGGCGACGCCTCGGCGTCCGCCGCTGAGTCTCCGGCCGCCGCTGCGGGCGGGCGGCACCGGGTGAGTGGCGGGCCGCGCCCGTCGGCACCCGAGGCGGGGCGTACGGCCAACGGGCTGCCGCGCCGGGCGGCGCGGTCCAAGGGCGGGCCGGTGCTGGTGCCCGCGCCGGCGCTGGACGTCGAGGGCGCTCCGGGTACGGGGCGGCACCGGCGGGACGTGGCGGCGGCCGAGGATGCGCCGACGGTTGCCGACGCTCCGACGGCCGTGCCAGTGGACGACGCACAGGTGGACATCGCGTCCGCGGCCACCGTGTCCGCGGACACTGCGGCGGTGGCCGTTGCCCCGGTGACTGCCGCGCAGCGGACGCCGGGCGGTCTGCCGCGAAGGGTCCGGCAGGCGAACCTCGCGCCGCAGCTCAGGGAGCAGGCGAAGGAGCGGCTGCGCTCCGAGGCCGCGCCCGAGGACGGCGCGGCTCGGGAGGCCGGATCGGCCGGCGCGTCGGGTGACGTCCGGGAGCTCCGGGAGTCGCGGGAGCGCTCGCCGGAGGAGGCCCGGGCCACCTTCGCGTCGTTCCAGCGCGGCTTCACCCGCGGGCGCGGCGCCAGCGGCCCGGCCGATCGCGCCGTCCAGGACAGTACTGCCCAGGACCGTTCCGTCCAGGACCGTACCGCCCGGGACCGCAGTGCGCAGGATCGTTCCACCGCATCAGGTGCCCGGCCCACGGCCGTACCCGCCTGGCAGCCGCCGGACCTGTCCCGACGGGCGATCAGCCCGGCACCCGCCCCGGCGGCGCTGCCCGCGCCCGCCCCCGAGGACGCCGGCCGGGCGCCGCTCGCCCGCCGGGTGCCGGCCGGGCAGCCGGTGCGGCGGAACCCGGCGCCCGCCTCGCCCGTAACACCAGTGGCACCCGCGGCACCCGCAGTACCCAAGGCGCCCGAAGCATCCGCAGTACCGGCATCACCCGTGACACCCGTATCGCCCGCACCACCCGCTCCAGCGGAAGGAACTGATTCATGACCACTTCGACGCAGCCGTCCGGTGACCTCAACTGGCTCCTGGACGACCTGGTAGGGCGTGTCGCGGCCCTTCGGCACGCGGTGATCCTCTCCAGCGACGGCCTGGCCACCGGCGCCTCCCGCGACCTCGACCGGGAGGACGCCGAGCACCTCGCCGCCGTCGCGGCCGGGTTCCACAGCCTGGCCAAGGGCGCCGGCGGGCACTTCAAGGTCGGCGGGGTCCGGCAGACCATGGTCGAGCTGGACGAGGCCTTCCTGTTCATCACGGCCGCCGGCGACGGCAGTTGCCTGGCCGTGCTGAGCGAGGCCGAGGCGGACATCGGCCAGATCGCCTACGAGATGGCCCTGCTGGTCAAGCGGGTCGGCGAGCACATGGCCGCCGAGCCGCGCACCGAAGCCGCCGCGCCGAGGAGCTGAGGGGTCCGATGGCGGATCCGAAGGCGGACGGGCCGGAGCGCCCCGGGGTGCTTGACGGCCCCGAGGCGCTCGACGGGCCCGAGGCGCTCGACGGGCCGGAGGCGCTCGACGGCCCCCAGGTGTCGGTGGGCTCGGCCGAGCCCACCGGCGAGGAGCAGGCGACCCCGGGCGGACCCGACGTCGACCTGTTCCGGCCGCGCACCCCGGCCGACGACCGCTGGTTCGACGACGAGGCCGGCCCCGTGGTGCGGCTCTACTCGATGACCCGGGGCCGCACCCGGCCGGTCGAGGAGGGCCTGTTCGACCTGATCTCGCTGATCACCGCCAAGGACCCCGGGCCGGACGCGGGGGCCGTGCCCGCGCACGTCCTGGACCCGGAGCACCAGACCCTGCTGGCCTGGTGCCGCCACGATCCGCTGTCCGTCGCCGAGCTCGGCTCCTACACCGACCTGCCGGTCAGCGTCGTGCGCGTCCTGCTCGGCGACCTCTACGACGCCGACCTGATCAGCGTCACCCGACCCGTTCCGCTCGCCGAGCTGCCGGACGAGCGCCTGCTGCGAGACGTGATCAATGGACTCCGTGCGCTCTGACCACACCCCTGCGGGCCCGTCCTCGACGCCGCGCGGGAACGCCAACGACCCGCAGTGGCGCGGCGGTCCGGCCGTCGCGGTGAAGATCCTGGTCGCGGGCGGGTTCGGCGCGGGCAAGACCACCCTGGTCGGCGCGGTCAGCGAGATCCGGCCACTGCGCACCGAGGAGGAGCTCAGCGAGCTGGGCCGCCCGGTGGACGACACCTCGGGCGTCGAGGAGAAGCACACCACCACGGTGGCCATGGACTTCGGCCGGATCGACCTGCGGCCCGGCCTCGCGCTCTACCTGTTCGGCACCCCCGGGCAGGACCGGTTCTGGTTCGTCTGGGACGAGTTGGCGCGCGGTGCGCTCGGCGCCGTGGTGCTCGCCGACACCCGGCGGCTGGCCGACTGCTTTCCCTCGGTCGACTTCTTCGAGCAGCGCGGCATCCCGTTCGTCGTCGCGGTCAACTGCTTCGAGGGCACCGAGCGGTTCGCCCCCGACGAGGTCCGGGACGCCCTCGACCTCGACTCGGAGATCCCGGTGCTGCTGTGCGACGCGCGGCTGCGGGAGGACGGGAAGGAGCTGCTGGTCGCCCTGGTCGAGCATGCCGCAGCCCTCCGCCATCGGGCTCCCGCGCGGGCCTGACAGCTCCGGCCTGACAGCCCCGGCCTGACAGCCCCGGTCTGGCCATCCAGGGCCTGACCACCCCGGCCTGACCGGCAGGACCTGACCGTCCGGGGCCTGACCGTTTGGGGCCTGACCGGCAGGGCTTGACCGTCCGCCAAACGCTGCTGGTCAAGGCCCCTTGGCCCGCCCGGTGTCTCATTGTGGCGTCCACATTCCGGACGGTCGACGCACTGGAGGTTGCCTAGACCGGCTCGGGCGTGGAAGGCTCTGTGGGCGAAGGCCGCCCCGGCCATGCCGCCGGGAAGGTCGGAAACGCCCCGTTCGCACGGGTGTTGCCGACCGGTGACCAGGCCTTCGACGATCCGACGCGGCACCGTCGGCACGCACCGGCAGCGGTGCGTCGCCGGGCAGAACGAAGGGGGAGGGCAACGGGGATGACTGTCGGTCAGCGACGCACCACCACCGTGCCCGGCCCCGTCATGCCGGTGCTCACCGTCCGCCGTTACATCGACCACGCGCTGATCTGCAGCGCCTGTTGTCGCTGACGGCCTCACCCCGTCCCGGTACGTCCCCTGGCAGCTCCGGTCCACCCGGACGCCGCCCGACGCACCGCCGAGCCCCGTCGACCAGGCCGTAGCGGACCGCCCCTCCGGCGCGCCCGCGGCCGACCAACCGGCCCCGCCCCGCGGAGAAACCACCAGTGAACATCGTCTGCCCCAGCCCTGTCCCCGGCGTCGCCGGCCGTCCCCGTCCGACCGGGTCGGCTTCCGCGATGTGCGCGGGTCCACGGACCGGACGGTGGGACGGGCGCGCGCGTCGCGCCGTGGACAGCCGACAGGGTCGTCTCGACCTTGAGCCGTTCTGGCCGTCCCGGCAGCCGCACCTGTTCGATCAGACGTGTCCGGGCTCGCCCAGCGCGTCCCGGCTCTCCGCCCGCTGAACCCGGTTCGGTCCGGTCCGGCAACGGCAGTACGCCCGGTCGACGCGCAGACGACTCCACCCCGTCCGTCACGCGCGAAATGAGCGGCACACCATGTCTTCTTCCTCTACGGCCACCCTGCCCCTGCACACCGCGACCCCGCATCTGCGCGCGGTCCGCTCCATTCCCTCCCTCTCGCCCGTTCCCTCGGTTCCGCCTGTCGCCTCCGTTCCCTCGGTCGCCCCCGCCGCCGTACCGAAGCCCGGGGCGGTCGTCCCGCCGGCGCCCGCCTCGCTGCTGGCCGCGCTGCCGGAGGGGGCGACCGTCGTCGCCGCCCTGCCGCAGGGCGTGCTGCCGCAGGGGCTGCTCGCTCAGTACGGGCCGCAGGTCGGCGGTGCGGCTGGCCACCCGATGGTCGGGTACCTGGTTCTGGTGCCGACCGAGAGCCCGATGGCTCCGCCCTCGGGGGTTTCCGGGCCCGCCGTCTCGGGCGGCGTCTCGAATGCCGGACGGCCGGTCCGTTCGGCCGGGCGCGGGATCACCGTCGACACCGAGCGGCGCAACGCCTACGTCGATGGGCGGCCGCTCGACCTCACCTACCTGGAGTTCGAGCTGCTGGCCCACCTCACCGAGCACCCGCAGCGGGTGCACACTCGGGACCACCTGGTCTCGGCGGTCTGGGGCTACGGCCACGTCGGGGACGGACGCACGGTCGACGTGCATGTCGCCCGGCTGCGCCGAAAGCTCGGACCGGCCTACCGGGACACGATCGTGACGGTCCGTCGGGTCGGCTACAAGTACACCCCGGCCGGCTGATCCGGTCTGCGGGCGGCGTCGGACGGTCGACAGATTGCAGACGACAGCTAACACCTAACAGCTGACAGATTTCGAAATCTGTCAGCTGTTAGCTGTCGGCCGCCCGCCGCCGTCCGCTTCAGCGCTTCAGCGGCTCAGTCGGTCGATCTCCGCCAGCTCCGCCTCCGTCAGCGGCCCGCCGGCCAGCGCGTCGAGGTTCTGGTCCAGCTGGGCCACGCTGCTCGCCCCGATGATCACCGAGACCACCCGCGGGTCCCGCAGCACCCAGCACAGCGCCAGCTGTGCCAGGGTCTGCCCGCGTCCCTCGGCGACCTTGTTCAGGGCCCGCAGCCGCTTCAGCTTCGGCCCGGTCAGCGCCTCCTCGGTCAGGAACTTCCCGACCGACATCCGGGACCCGGCCGGCACCTCGCCGGAGAGGTAGCGATCGGTCAACAGCCCCTGGGCGAGCGGCGAGTAGGCGATCAGGCTGGTCTGGGTGTCGCCCACCGCGTCCAGCACGCCGGCCTCCTCCACGTGCCGGTTGAGGATCGAGTACGCCGACTGGTTCATCAGCACCGGCGTCCCCAGCTCGCGCAGGATCGCCACCGCCTCCCGGTGCTGCTCCGCCGGGTAGTTGGAGATCGCCGCGTACAGTGCCTTGCCCGAGCGCACCGCGCTGTCCAGCGCCCCCATTGTCTCCTCGATCGGGGTGTCCGGGTCGTAGCGGTGCGAGTAGAAGACGTCGACGTAGTCCAGTCCCATCCGCCCCAGCGACTGGTCCAGGCTGGCCATCAGGTACTTGCGGCTGCTGCCGTTGCCGTACGGGCCGGGCCACATGTCCCACCCGGCCTTGGTCGCGATGAACATCTCGTCCCGGTACGGCCGGAAGTCCTGGGCGAACAGGTAGCCGAAGTTGCGCTCCGCGCTGCCGTACGGCGGGCCGTAGTTGTTCGCCAGGTCGAAGTGGGTGACGCCCCGGTCGAAGGCCCGGCGCAGCACCGCCCGTTGCACCTCCAGCGGCTGGGCGTCTCCGAAGTTGTGCCAGAGTCCGAGCGAGACGGCGGGCAGCTGCACACCGCTGCGGCCGGCCTTCCGGTAGGTCATCGAGGCATAGCGGTCATCCGAGGCGAGGTAGCTCATGCCGGACATCCTGCCAGCCGTCAGCGGCCGATCAAGCCCTCGCCCCGGGCCCCGCCGCGAACTGCGTTCCGCCGGGCCGCCCTTGGCGTGACTGACGCCGGGTGATCCTGCCCCGGCCTGCCCCGAGCCACCCCCCGAGCGCCCGCCCGCCCGCGCACGCGCCGCGCACCCCTGCCCGGGGTGGCGTCTGCCACCGTGCGTGACGTGACGCGCGCCACCGGCCGCGGCGGAATGCCCGTTGCCGGCACGGGGGATGACGAACGGTCGAGGGGCCGTGGCCGCCGGGGGGCGGCGCACGGCCCTCAATCATTTCCGGCATTCGGAGTCCCCGGGCGGGAAGCCCCTGGCGCCCTGTACCTACTGGTATGTACAGTGATCCACATGAGCACTCAGGACCGCCTCATCGAAAGCACCCAGTCCCTCCTCTGGGAGCGCGGCTACGTCGGCACCAGCCCCAAGGCCATCCAGCAGCGTTCCGGGGTCGGCCAGGGCAGCATGTACCACCACTTCGCCGGCAAGCCCGACCTCGCCGCCGCCGCCCTGCGCCGCAGCGCCGAGCAGATGCGCGGCATCGCCGAGGCGGACCTCGCCGCCCCCGGCAGCGCCTACGACCGCATCGCCGCCTACCTGCACCGCGACCGCGAGGTGCTGCGCGGCTGCCGGATCGGCCGGATGGCGCAGGACCCGGACGTCATCGCCGACCCGCAGCTGCGCGCCCCGGTCGAGGAGACCTTCGACTGGCTTCGCGGCCGGATCGCCGACCTGGTCGCCGAGGGCCAGGCGAACGGCGAGTTCGCCCCGGGCCTCCACCCGGCGGACACCGCCGCCGCCGTGGTCGCCGTCGTCCAGGGCGGCTACGTACTGGCCCGCGCCTCGAACAGCGCCGAGCCCTTCGAGCAGGCCATCCGAGGCGCCCTCGGCCTGCTCGGTGCACACCGCCGGGCCTGACACCGGACAGCCACGACGAACCGGCCGCGCCAGCCGGAGCCGCATCGCCCGAGGCCCGCCCGAAGACCACCCCGAGGAGCCCCGCCGTGCACGCCATGCAGTACGAGATCACCCTCCCCGCCGACTACGACATGGGCGTCATCCGCAAACGCGTCGCCGACAAGGGCCACCTGCTCGACGCCCACCCCGGCCTCGGCCTCAAGGCCTACCTGGTCCGCGAGCGCGGCCGGGACGGCTCGCCGGTCAACCAGTACGCGCCGTTCTACCTCTGGCACACCGCCGAGGGCATGAACAGCTTCCTCTGGGGCCCTGGCTTCCGCGGACTGAGTGCCGACTTCGGCCGCCCCGCCGTCCACCACTGGCTCGGCGCGGGACTCGCTGAGGGCTCCCGGACCGCCGCCCCGACCAGCGCCACCCGCGTGACCGTACGACTCCCGGAGACCGCCGACCCGGCCGAGGCCGTCGAGCGGGCCCTCGCCGAACTGCCCGCCCATCCCGCCCTGCACACCGTCGCCGTCGCCGTGGACCCGAGCCGCTGGGAGCTGCTCCGGCTCGCCCTCTGGCACGGCCCGGCCCCTGAGGACGAGCCCGGGACCCGCTACCAGGTGCTGCACCTGTCCCGCCCCGAACTCGACCGGCTGCCGACCGGCCGCCACTGGTGAAAGGACCCACCACCGCCATGCCCACTGCCGTGCCCACCGCCCCGACGGCCGCCCAGGCCACCGCCACGACCCCCACCGAGCTCGCTCCCGCCGACCTCACGCCCGCCCCGCTCGACCGCGAAGCCGGCTACGCCCTGCTCGCCGAGCTCGCCGGCCCGGTCGCCGCCGCCACCCTCGGCGGTCTGGACGGCCTCGCCCCCGGCTTCCCCGACTGGATCGTCACCAGCCTCTTCGGCGGCACCTACCAGCGCCCCGGCCTCGCCCTGCGCGACCGCCAGGTCGCCAACCTGGCCGCGCTCACCGCCCTCGGCGGCGTCGAGCCGCAGCTCGCCGACCACGTGCGCAACAGCCTGCGGATCGGGATGACGAGGGAGGAGATCACCGAGGTCCTGGTGCACCTGGCGCCCTACGTCGGCGTCCCCAAGACCCTGGCGGGCCTCCGGGTCGCCACCGCCACCTTCGCGGCGGCCGACACCCCGGCCGACGCCCCCGCAGCGAACGCGGAGGGCACCGAGGGCATGGAGGACACAGACGGCGCAGAGGGTCGGCGATGACCACCACAGCCGGCGCCACCCGCACGGTCCGGACCGTCCTGGGCGACCTCGACCCCGCCGAGCTGGGCGTCACCGACGCCCACGACCACCTGTTCATCCGCAGCCCCCGGTTCCCCGGCCAGGAGCTGGACGACCCGGCCGCCGCCGAGGACGTCCTGCGCGCCTACGCCGCCGCCGGCGGCCGCACCCTCGTCCAGTGGACCCCGTGGGGCATGGGCCGGGGCGCGGACGCCCTCGCCGGGCTGTCCCGCACGACCGGCGTCCACATCGTCGCCGCCACCGGCGCGCACCAGACGGCCCACTACCCCCAGGGCCGCTTCCCCGCCCCCGGCGACGACGCGGGCGACCGCACCGCCCCGTACGCCGACCTCGCCGAGCGCTTCGTCACCGAGCTCACCACCGGACTCCCCGGCACGCCCGATGGCGTCCGGCCCGGCCTGATCAAGATCGCCGACGACGCGGGCCCCCGGACCGGGCACACCCGTCGGACGATGGCCGCCGCCGCCGAGGCACACCACGCCACCGGTGCCCCGATCGCCGTGCACCTCGAACCCGACGGCGACCCGCACGGCGTCCTGCGCCAGCTCCACGGACGGTACGGGGTCCGCCCCGACCGGATCATCCTCGGCCACCTCACCCGCTTCACCGACCGGACGCTGCACCGCAGCCTGGCCGCCGAGGGCGTGTTCCTCGCCCTGGACAGCCCCTCCCGGATCGGCCACCCCGCGGACCTCCAGGCCTTCGACGTGATCGCCGACCTGGTCGAGGCGGGCCACGCCGACCAGCTGCTACTCGGCGCCGACACCACCACCCGGACGGCCCGCGAGGTCGGCGGCCCCGCCCGGCTGCTCACCGACCTGGCCCCGCGGCTGGCCCGCGGTTTCGGGCCCGAGTTGCCCGGGCGGTTGCTGGTCGCCAACCCGGCTGCGGCTCTGGCCGTCGACTGGCGCACCCCTTGAGACCGTCCGGGGCCCTCCGAGACCGTCCGAGGCCCGCGAGGCGCTCCCTCCTGTGGCCGAGTCCGCTCGGCGGGGTTTGAATCCGAGTAAGCCCTTCCGGACCACGCCCCAGAGAGGCGGTCCCGACGATGCACTCGTGGCTCGCTCCCGCCCGGCTCGCTGTCGCGGCCTTCCTCGCCGTCGCGCTCTGTTTCTCCGGCTACCACGCGGCGACCGCCGTCACCGGGGTGGTGAACTTCTTCAGCTACTTCACCAACCTCGGCAACCTCGCCGCGATGGCAGTCCTGGGCTACGGCGGCTGGGCCGGACTGACCGGCCGTCGGCCCGTGCCGGACGCGGTGCGCGGGGCGGTGGTGCTCTACCTGGCGATCACGGGCCTCGCCTACGGCACGCTGCTGGCGAAGTACCCCGCGGTGCTGGTGATCCCGTGGGTGGAGGACGTGGCCCACCGCGCGATGCCGCTCGTGGTGCTCGCCGACTGGCTGATCGACCCGCCCGTCCAGCGCGTCCGCCCGACGGCGGTGCTCAGTTGGTTGGTGTTCCCGCTGGTCTACCTGGTGTACGTGCTGATCCGTGGCCACGCCGTCGACTGGTACCCGTACCCCTTCCTCGACCCCGCCCGGCACGGCGGCTACCGCCGGGTCGCGGGGGCGTGCTTCCTGATGACGGTGGCCTTCCTGCTGGTCGGGGCCCCCGTCGCCGCGGTGGGCAACGCCCTCGCCGCCCACCGCGACGCCCGGCAGGGCGCGCTGCCACCCGGCGGTCACGCCCGGCCCGCACCGGCTGACGGAGGCTGACGGAGACTGACATAGGCGCCGTACGTCCCTACGGTGGCCGCCGTACGTCCCGGCCGGGTGCTGCGCCTCGCCGTGCTCCGAAGCGACGAACCCGCCCTCGCGCTCTACCGCCGCAACGACTTCGCCCCGCTCGCGGAGCCCGGCGAACCGCCGGCTGACGGGGGCGGCCGCGAACCGCTGACGGCGGGGCCGCCTGATGGCGAAGCCGCCGGCCTGACCGGCCGGCGTACGCGCGACGGGGCCTGCGCCGTACGGGGGAAGGCACAGGGCCCGTCGTGTCGCCCGCCGGCCCGGCGGGTCACATGTGGGTGCCGCCGTCGATCCGCAGCTCGGTGCCGGTGACGAAGGCACCGTCGTCGGAGGCCAGCATGGCGATCACGCCGGCCACCGTCTCCGGACCCGCGAAGCCCTGGCCGATGGCGGGGGAGAGCTTGGCGAGCAGGCTGAAGTCGGCGTCGGCGGGCAGGCCGGGGTTGTTGGTCATGCCGCTGTCGATGCTGCCCGGCGCGACGCAGACCGCACGCAGGCCCTGCTTCGAGTACTCCGAGGCGATCGCGTGGGTGAAGGACTGGATACCGCCCTTGGTCGCTGCGTACGCGGCCATGTAGGGGTGGGCGAAGCTCGCGGAGGTGGAGCTGAAGTTGACCACCACGCCCTTGCCGGTCGCGAGCAGCGCGGGGAGCGCCTCGCGGGTCATCAGGAAGGTGCCGGTCAGATTCACCGCGAGGAGCTTGTTCCAGAACTCCAGGGTCGTCTCGTGGGTGTGCGAGGAACGGAGGATGCCGGCCGCGTTGACCAGCACGTCCAGGCTGCCGAGCGCCGAGATCGCCTCGGCCACGCCGGATACGACCGCGGCCTCGTCCGAGATGTCCAGGACCTGGATGGTCAGACGGTCCGCGGTGCCGTCGGCGGTCGCGCGGTCCAGGGTCTTCTTCAGGCCGTCCTCGTTGACGTCGACGGCGACGACCCTCCCGCCCTCGGCGAGGATCCGGTGCACGGTCGCCTGGCCGATGCCAGAGCCGCCGCCGGTGATCAGGACGTTCCGTCCGCTGAAGCGCTCCATGGTGGTACTCCGTTCGTTCGTGGTCTCTCGACCCCAAGCGACACGGTACGCCTATGTGGCACGACGTGCCAAGAAGTCTTGATGTGACATTCCGGCGCGATGTGCCACCAAGGAGGTCGACTGCGTACGCTGGCCCTTGTGACCGGACGCCCCTCCCTGACCCAGCGCCGCCGTGACGCCACCCGGCTGGAGATCGCCCGCACCGCCGCCGCGCTCTTCGCCGAGCAGGGGGTCGAGGCGACCACCGCGGAGGAGATCGCCCTCGCCGCGGGCATCTCGCTGCGCACCTTCTACCGCTACTTCTCGGTCAAGGAGGACGCCGTCGCGCCGCTGCTGGCGGCCGGCGGGCAGCGCTGGGTGGACCTGCTGGCGGAGAGCGCGGCGGACCTGTCGCTGCGCGAGGCGCTGGAGCGCTCGGCGGTCGCGTCGCTGACCCCGGCCGACGACGCGGCGGTCGAGGCGATGCACTGGACCCGCAGTCTGCTGCGCGACCCGAGGCTGGACGGCACCTGGCAACGGGTCCATGCGGGCTCGGAGGAGCGGCTGCGGACGGTCCTGGCCGACCGCTGCCCGGCCGGCACCGACCCGCTGGAGCTCCGGCTGGCCGCCGCCGCGGCGACGACGGCGATCCGGGTGGCCCTGGAGCAGTGGGCCTCCTCGGACGCCCCTGTGGCCGGTACGGGCTCTCCGCAGGACCTCGGCGCCCGCTGCATGCGCGAGCTCACGGCGGGGCTGGGGCTCTGGGCGCGGGTGGGCGGGGAGTAGGGGAGCTCGGCCGCCGGCCGACGGGGTTCAGCGTTCGGCATTCAGCATTCGGCGTTCAGATAACAGATTTCGAAATCTGTCATCTGAACGCTGAACGCTGTCATCTGTTCCCAGCCGACTCCCTGCCCGCTCCCCGCTGACTGTCGGGCGGCGGTCAGCTTTCTCCCAGCTCCCGCTAGGGTTGGTGATCGCGCACCCCGGCGGGGGAACCGGGGTGACCTCCTCGGATGTCCTGGACGGAGGGGGCGGGGAGTTCGAGGCGTGGGAGCAAGTAGGACATGGGTCTGACGAGCCACAAGGTGCTGGCGCTGGCCGTATTGATCGCCGTCGTGATGATGGCCGGCACGGTCTGGCTGTGGCCCAGACTCGCCAAGAAGTCCTGGCAGGCGGTGTTCGGCCGGATCGGAGCGCTGCTCGCCACCCAGTTCACCGTGCTCGCCGCGCTCGGCCTGGTGGCGAACAACTACTTCGCCTTCTACAGCAGCTGGGACGACCTGCTGGGCACCGGTAGCACCGGCCCGGTGGTGATCCACAACAAGGCGGACGCCGCCGGCCGCCTCATGGTCGAGACCATCGGCCACGCCTCGGTTCACGGCGGGGGAGCGCTGGGCCGCGAGCCCAGCCAGTCCGGTGAGATCCGCAAGGTCCGGATCGACGGCAAGGCCAGCAAGCTGTCCACCGAGGGCTACGTCTACCTGCCGCCCCAGTACTTCCAGCCCGAGTACGCGCAGAGGCAGTTCCCGGCCGTGATCGTCAGCACCGGCTTCCCCGGGATCGCCGAGAACCTGATCACCCGGTTCAACTACCCGGGTGCCGCGCTCAAGCTGCTGCAGGAGGGTCGGATGCAGCCGACGGTCATGGTCCTGATGCGCCCCTCGCCCGCCCTGCCGCAGGACACCGAGTGCGAGGACATCCCGAACGGTGCCCAGTCCGACACCTACTTCAGCAAGGACGTCCCCTCGGCGATCCAGGCGAGCTTCCGGGTCTCGACCGACCCGCAGGCCTGGGCCTTCATGGGCAACTCGACCGGTGGCTACTGCGCACTCAAGCTGGCGATGCGCCACCCGGACATCTTCCCGACCGCCGTCGCCCTGTCCGCCTACTACGACGCCGCTGACGACCCGACCACCGGCGACCTCTTCGGCGGCAGCAAGCAGCGCCGCGACGAGGCCAACCTGATGTGGCGGCTGAAGAACATGCCCCAGCCGAAGGTCTCCGTGCTGCTGGCCGGTACCAAGAAGGGCGACGGCAACTACCGGCAGGACACCGAGGCCTTCATCGACGCGGCGCACAGCCCGATGAAGGTCTCCTTCAGCATGCTGGAGAAGGGCGGTCACAACTTCGAGACCTGGAGCGCGCTGCTGCCGTCCTCGTTGGAGTGGCTGTCCGACCACCTCAAGGTGCCGAACCAGGCCGTCTGACGCCGGACGGACCGAGAACCTGAGCGTGAACTGAGCCCCCGGAGCCAGCGGCTCCGGGGGCTCAGTTCACGCTCAGCCTGGCTCAGGCCACCCGCTCCAGCGTTCCCGCGTGCAGCTGCCCGACCCGGCCGCCCTCGCCCTCGAAGGTCCAGAAGGCCCGCACGGTCAGCTTGTTGAGGTCCATGACGTGGCTGACGGTGATCCCGCTCTGCTCCGTCCAGCTGACGAAGTAGATCTCCGGCGCGACCTCGGCGACGTGCAGCAGCACGTCCTCCCACTGGCCCGCCGACTCGCCGAGGCCCTCCCAGCGCAGCCGCTTGCCGTCGGCCGAGTAGGTGTTGCGGAAGGCCGCGCCGTTGTCGGCCCGGAAGACGTAGGTACGGCCGGCGAAGGCGGGCAGGGACGCGGTCATGGTGGGGCGGGACCTCTTTTCGGGAGCGTGGGGCGGACCGTGCGGGGCGTGCAGGCCGTACAGGCGGTGCAGGTCGTACGGGTCGTGCGGATCGGGCTCGGGTACTTGTGCACGGCGGAAAATGTCAGGGCTCCAATTTATCCGACCGGGCCGACTTGGGCGGCCCCGCGCCACGGAACTGTCCGCGACCGCGCCACCCGTCGCGGTGTGTGACCGGCACATGGGCGTCGCCCGCCGCACCTGTTTCGGCAGCGGCGAGCTCTACTCCGCTCGATCGCCGCGCTCGATCGCCGCGCTTGATCGCCGTGCTTGATCGGCGCTTTTGATCAACTCGGCCACCACACGCCGTCGTTGATCGACACCACTGTGAGCTGTGCGACAACCGGCCCGACGGAGTTGTCCGTTCGGGGACGGCCTGCCTAGCCTGCAACGGTCGTCCGCTCTTGCGGACCCCGCCGCCGGGACGCCGAGTCCTGTCCACCCGCCGGCGGGTAACCGAGCACCACAGCGGACGGGAGCGGGGGAACCAAGGTCAGCGCCCGGCCCGTGCGTTCTCGCGCTCGGGCCGCGGCTAGGGGTGAAGCCGCTCCACAGGCGGCCGGGCAACTGCAGCCCGAATCCGACAGCTCACCTCGCAGGCGTCGCAGAGGACTCCCATGCATCAGCCTGCCCGCCGCCGCGCGCCGCGCCATGCCCGTCCGTCCCACCGCGGCCGCAACGCTGCCCTTGCCGCCACCGGGGCGCTCGCCATCAGCGGTGCCGGCCTGCTCGGACTGCCGTCCGTCTCCGGCGCCCAGGCCGCCACCGGCCCGACCGTCACCCAGGACCGGCTCGTCCCCGCCACCATGGTCGCGGGCAAGGCCACCACCGCCTCGCTCGGCCTGCACTCCTCCTCTTGCTTCGTCGCCAAGACCGTCGGCGTCGGTGTGCGCGACGCCCGCGGCACCAACCTCGACTTCCCCGGCAACGCCACCAACCTGCAGATCTGCCCGAGCGGAGTCAACTTCACCAGCGGCGCGCGCACCCTGCCCGCCGGGACGTACACCCAGTTCGGCTTCTGGCAGGACTTCGGCAACACCTGGCACAACCTGCCCTCGCAGCAGCTGGTGGTCTCCGCCGCCGGTACGTCGACGCCGACCCCGGCCCCGACCGCCACCCCCAGCGCGAAGCCGTCGCCGACCGCCACCCCGTCGCCGACCGCCACGCCGTCGCCGGCGACCACCCCGTCCGCGGCGACCACCCCGTCCGCGACGACCACCTCCTCCTCGCACACCGCGCCGTCGCTGACCGGTACCGCGAGCGTCGCCGCGAGCCCGAGCACCCCGACGCCGTCCTCCCCGATCGCCGGCAAGTCGCTGACCTGGTCCGACGAGTTCAACGGCCCGATCAACTGGGGTCAGCGCTGGGTCGGCGACAAGAGCACCTCGTACAAGTACGGCAACCACAACCCGGACGACAACAAGCTCGACTGGCTGAACAAGAACAACGTCGCCGTCGCGAACGGAGTCGCCACCTTCACCGCCACTCCCGGCGGGCCCACCCTGGAGAACGGCCAGCAGTCCTGGAACACCGGCTTTCTGACCACCGAGGGCTCCGCCGAGGGCTTCCAGGTCAAGACCGGTGACTATGCCGAGACCCGGGTCAAGCTGCCCTCCGGCACCGGTGCCTGGCCGGCCCTGTGGACGTGGAAGAACGGAAACGGGGAGGTCGACTCCTTCGAGTACCACCCCGACAACCCGAACCTGCTGGAGCTGACCAACCACGTCAACCCCGGCAACCCCGACTACTACACCGACGCGAACGCCATCGCGAAGGACCAGTGGGTGACCATCGGCACCTACTACGGCGCCAACTCGGTCGACTGGTACGTCAACGGCGCCAAGGTGTTCTCGGACGGCAAGGGCGTCGGCGCCAACTGGTCGGCGTACCTGATCCTCAACCTCTCGGTGTGCGCGGGCAAGTACCACCCCGCGCCGAAGGGCAACACCCCGATCACCTTCTCCGCCGACTACGTGCGCGTCTACCGCTAATCGCATCTGCAGTCGATCGCACGTCGCACGTCGCACGTCGCACGTCGCACGCAGCGTACCTAGCGCACGTACCCCTGGAACCAGCCGCTCTCAGGAACCGGCAGCCGTCTCGACCACTGTGAGGTCGAACGGCTGCCGGTTGTTGCGTTCGTCCCGGTCGTCGGGGCTGTGCGCCGCGACCGACCCGCCGGTCAGCGTGCCCGCCGGCAGGTCGGGGGAGAGCCGCACCGGGACGAGCGCGGTCGCGCTGCGCCGCTCCTTCAGCCCGGCTTCGAAGACGCAGCGCACCCACCGGCCGCCCCCCAGCTCCTCGCAGTTCGCGGGGAAGTACGGGCCCTCCGGTGTCACGCCGTTCGGCAGGGTGACGATCACGGTGAACGGTGAGGCCGTGCGCTCCGGGCCGCGGTTCGCGACGAAGGCGTGGATCGTGGTGGTGCCGCCGGGCGGGGCGGCCTCCGGGTCGAGCCGGACCACCTCCAGGTCGGAGTCGGACGGCACGGCGGCCGGGCTCAGCGGCGCGACCCGCAGGTCCGGCCGGGGCGTGGGCCGGGGATCGGGCCGCAGGGCCCAGGACGGTCCGGCAGTCAGCATCGTGAGCGCGCAACCCGCCGCCATGACCGCCGTGAACCCGGCGGCCCGGTCGGACCTGCGGGTCGCGCCGCCGGATCCGCCCCGAAGTCCCGTACGCCTGCCCTGCCTGCGCCCCATCACCGCTCACCGTTTCCTCGCGCTGCGGCCGCCCGCGCAGTCGCGGGCCACGTCCGCACCAGGGTGGCGCAGCGGCGGCCGCCGACACGGCGCAACCCGCCCGCCCGTCCGTCGAACGGGGGACGTCGAACGGGGCCCACCGAACCGGGGGACGTCGAGAGCGGCGGCGGGTTGGATCCATCTCCCGTGCACAGTAGGGCGATTGACCCGGCGTCAGGGAGCGAGGACCTGCCCCAGCCGGGTCGCGATCTGGCGCATCACCGGCACCAGTGAGGAGGCGCCGGCCTGCTCCTCCAGTGCCCGGATCCGGGCCTCCGGGCCGGACACCGAGAGCGCGGTGGGCGTCGGCGCGCCGGGGACCGCGAGCGCGATGCAGCGGACGCCGATCTCCTGCTCCTGGTCGTCGACCACGTAGCCACGCTCGCGCGCCTCGGCGAGCTGGTCCATCAGCTCCTGCGGGTCGGTGACGGTGTACTCGGTGTGCGCCGGCAGCGGGTTGGGGCCCAGGATCGCACGTGCCTCGTCCTCGGGGAGCTGGGCGAGCAGTGCCTTGCCGACGCCGGTGCAGTGCGGCTGCACCCGCCGTCCGACCTCGGTGAACATCCGCATCGAGCGCCGCGACTGCACCTGCCCGACGTACACCACCTCGCCGCCCTCCAGCACCGCCAGGTTGGCGGTCTCGCCGGTGGCCTCCATGAGCTCGGCCAGGTAGGGGCGGGCCCAGCTGCCGAGCAGGCGGCCGGCCGTCTCGCCGAGGCGGATCAGTCGGGGGCCGAGGGTGTAGCGGCGCGCGGTGTCCTGGCGGACATAGCCCTGCTGGACGAGGGTACGAACCAGTCGGTGGATGGTCGGCATCGGGAGGCCGGAGCTGGTGGAGAGCTCGCTGAGGGTGGCCACGCCGCCGGAGTCGGCCAGCGCCTCCAGGAGTTGGAAGGCGCGTTCGACGGACTGCACGCCGCCGCTCGCGCGGTCGGCGCCTGTCGTCGATGCTGTGTCGGGGGTCGCAACCACCGGCGTTCCCTTCGCTGTCGGGGAGGAGTAGAGTCCCGGCGACCTCTTCAACAAACCGTTGAAATTCTGTATCGCGGAAACTAGTCTCCACCTTACAGAATCGAACTCGCCGACAGGCGGGTAACGATCGAGGAAGTTCCCGAGGGGGCTCCCACCGGAGCTCCCTTCGCCAGGCTCAACCGTCTTAGGAGTGTCCTGCTCATGGCTGCAGATCAGGGGCCCGTCGGCGCCTCCCCCGCCGCTCCGGTCGTCACTGTCGCCGGTCCGCGCGTCCACCGGGCGGAGGAGGTGCTCACTCCGGAGGCGGTCGCCTTCGTCGTCGGCCTCCATCGTGCTTTCGAGGGACGCCGGCAGGAGCTCCTGGCCAGGCGGAAGACCCGCCGCGCCGAGATCGCCCGCACCGGCACGCTGGACTTCCTTCCGGAGACCGCCGACGTCCGGGCCGGCGACTGGAAGGTCGCCGAGGCGCCGCGCGCCCTCCAGGACCGCCGGGTCGAGATCACCGGCCCCACCGACCGCAAGATGGTCATCAACGCGCTCAACTCCGGGGCGAAGATCTGGCTCGCCGACTTCGAGGACGCCACCTCCCCGACCTGGGAGAACGTGGTCAGCGGTCAGGTCAACCTGATCGACGCCTTCGAGGGCCGGATCGACTTCACCAGCGCCGCCGGCAAGGCCTACACCCTCAAGCCCGCCGCCGAACTCGCCACCGTCGTGGTCCGCCCGCGCGGCTGGCACCTGGACGAGAACCACTTGCTGGTCGACGGCGTCCCGGTGGCCGGCGCGTTCGTCGACTTCGGCCTGTACTTCTTCCACAACGCCGCCCGGCTTCTCGCCAAGGGCGCCGAGGACCCCAACTCCGGCCCGTACTTCTACCTGCCGAAGACGGAGAGCCACCTCGAAGCCCGGCTGTGGAACGAGGTGTTCACCCACGCCCAGGCCGAACTCGGCATCCCGCACGGCACCGTCCGCGCCACCGTGCTGATCGAGACCATCACCGCCGCCTTCGAGATGGACGAGATCCTCTACGAGCTGCGCGACCACGCGGCCGGCCTCAACGCCGGGCGCTGGGACTACCTGTTCTCGATCGTCAAGAACTTCCGGGACGCCGGCGAGCACTACATCCTGCCGGACCGCAACAGCGTCACCATGGCCTCGCCGTTCATGGCCGCGTACACCCGGCTGCTGGTGCAGACCTGCCACAAGCGCGGGGCCCACGCGATCGGCGGCATGGCCGCGTTCATCCCCAGCCGCAAGGACCCGGAGGTCAACGCCGCCGCGCTGGAGAAGGTCAAGGCGGACAAGGACCGCGAGGCCGGCAACGGCTTCGACGGCTCCTGGGTCGCCCACCCGGACCTGGTGCCGGTCGCCCGCGCCTCCTTCGATGCGGTGCTCGGCGAGCACCCCGACCAGAAGGACAACCCGGGGCCGTCCGAGCCGGTCACCGCGGCCGAACTGCTCGACATCGCCGGCGCCGGCGGCACCTGCACCCACGCCGGGCTGCACAACGCCGTCCAGGTCGGCATCCGCTACATCGAGGCGTGGCTGCGCGGGCTCGGCGCGGTCGGCATCTTCAACATGATGGAGGACGCCGCCACCGCCGAGATCTCCCGTTCGCAGATCTGGCAGTGGATCCACAACGGGGTCGTGCTGTCCGACACCGGGGAGAAGGCCACCGCCGAGCTGGTCCGCACCCTGGTCGTCGCGGAGCTGGCCGAACTCCGCACCGAGCTGGGTGCCGAGGCCTACGCCGCCGGCCGCTGGCCCGAGGCCGCCCAGCTCTTCGAACAGGTCTCCCTGGCCGAGGACTTCGCGGACTTCCTGACCCTCCCCGCGCTTCCCCTGCTGGGCTGAGCACCAATGTATCCGCCGGCGCCGCCGCTGCCGCCTGCCGGGCTGTAGCAGTTCCGCCGCTCCTTTGCTCCGTTCCGTACGGCGACGAAATCCACCTGTCCTCTCGTCGCCGTGCGGAACGGTCTTTTTTGTCACGGCCGCTTGCTGCGGTCGCTTGTCGCGGTCGTCTTGTCATGACCGTTTTGTCACGGTCTTTGAATCTGTGAGGAGTCCATCCATGGCGCGCATCTTCTTCAACGGTCAGGCGATGGTCGGCGGACCGTTCCACGCCAAGGTCGCCGACGCCCTGATCGGCCCGGCCCGCACCGCCCCCGGCTACCGCTTCTTCTCCATCGACCACAGCGGCGGGACGGACGTCTGCCCGGGGCTGCTGGCCGACCCGGCGGTGGACACCGCGATCGAGGGCGAGCTGTACGACATCAGCCTGGAGCGCCTGCGGGACGTCATCCTGCCCGGCGAGCCGCGCGAGCTGGAGCTGGGCGTGATCAAGCTGGAGGACGGCTCGGCGTGCCTGTCCATGCTGCTCGCCCGGGGCGAGCTGGAGCGCGGTGTGCACCGCGAGATCACCCGCCACGGCGGCTGGCGCGCCTACCTGGCGACGCTCGGGCGTACGGCCTGACTGCCGAGGGCCTGACCGGCAGCCGACAGATGACAGATGGCAGCTGACAACTTTCGTCATCTGTCATCTGTTGTCCGTCGGCTGTTCGCCGTCGTCTGCCGGCCGCCCGGCGTCCCCGGCCGCCCGCCCCCGGTCGCCCGGCGCTCGGCCGGGTGTGGGTCGGTTCCCGGGCACGCCGCAGCCCCGGACCCTCGCCGTGGGTCCGGGGCTGCGGTCCGCGCGCCGATGGCAGCGAACAGATGACAGATGACAGACAACGAAATCTGTCAGCTGTCCGCCGCCCGGAGGCGCGCGGAGTCCGGGTCACGCACCGTCCCTGGGCGGCCCGGAGTACAGGGAGCGAGCAGGGAAGCGGGACGCCGTCCCGTCAGAGCGGCCGGGAGGCGAGTTCCTTGGCCGCGCGGGCACAGGCGCGGGCGATCCGGTCCTCGTTGACGGTGGTCAGCTCGCCCTTCTCGACCACGGCGTTGCCGTTGACGAACAGCACCGCCAGCGGCGGCAGCGCGCCGAAGGTGAGGGCCGCCACCGGGTCCGCGATCGAGGAGTGCATGATCCCGTCGATCTTCCACAGCGCCAGGTCGGCGAGCTTGCCGACCTCGATCGAGCCGATCTCGTTCTGACGCCCGAGCACCCGGGCGCCGCCCATGGTGCCCAGTCGCAGCGCCTGGCGCCCGGTGAGGGCGGTCGGGTAGCCGTGCAGCCGGTTGATCAGCAGCGCGTTGCGCAGCTCCGTGCCCAGCTCGCCGGACTCGTTGGAGGCGGTGCCGTCCACACCGAGCCCGACCGGCACGCCGGCCTTGAGCATGTCGGGCACCCGGGCGATCCCGGCGGCCAGGCGGGCGTTGGAGGAGGGGCAGTGCGCGACGCCGGTGCCGGTCTCGGCGAACTTGGCGATGTCGGAGTCGTTCATGTGGACGCAGTGCGCCATCCAGACGTCCTCGCCGAGCCAGCCCACCGACTCGAAGTAGTCGGTCGGCCCCATGCCGAACAGCTCCTTGCAGAACTGCTCCTCCTCGGCCGTCTCCGAGCCGTGGGTGTGCAGCCGTACGCCCTTGCGGCGGGCGAGTTCGGCGGACTGGCGCAGCAGGTCGGTGGAGACCGAGAACGGCGAGCACGGCGCCAGCGCGACGTGCAGCATCGAGCCGAAGGAGTCGTCGTGGTACCGGTCCACGGCGGCCTCGGAGGCGGCCAGGATGTCGTCCAGCTCCTCGACCGCGTGGTCCGGCGGCAGCCCGCCGTCCTTCTTGCTGCGGTCCATCGAGCCGCGCAGCGCGGTGAAGCGCATGCCGAGCTCCTGGACGGCCTCGATGGAGGCGCCGAGGACGTCGCCGCCGTCCTTGGGGAAGACGTAGTGGTGGTCCGAGGCGGTGGTGCAGCCGGACTTGAGCAGGGCGGCGGCCGAGCCCTGGCTGGCGGCGTGCACGAGCTTCTCGTCGATCCGCGCCCAGGTCGGGTAGAGGGCGACCAGCCAGTCGAACAGGATGTTGTCCTGGGCGAGGCCGCGGGTGATCCACTGGTAGAAGTGGTGGTGGGTGTTGACCAGGCCCGGGGTGAGCAGGTGGCCCTCGCCGTTGATCCGGCGCACCACGTTGTCCAGCCATGCCGGGGCGGGACCGTTGCCGACGGATTCGATCGTGTTGCCGAGGATGACCACGTGGCCTCGGGCGTACTCGGTGTCGGCGGCGTCGACGGTGGCGATCGCGACGTTCTCGATGACGATCCGCTGGTCGGCGGGCGGGGGCTGGACTGCCATGGTGTCACTCCTATGGGGGAGGGCCAGGAGGGGCGCGCACCTGGTGGTACGCGCCCCTGCCCGGACCGGTCAGGACGGTGTCGCCGTCGGCACCGTCGTGCCGGAGGTCTGGTCGGACCTGGTCCGGCGGGCGGCTCCGACGTGGTGGAAGAGCAGGTTGAGCAGGACGGCCATCACGCAGCCGGCCGAGATCCCCGAGTGCATCAGGGTCCGGACGGCCTCCGGGAAGGAGTCGTAGAAGGCCGGCACGGCGATCGGGATGATGCCGACCCCGAGCGAGACCGACACCAGGATGGTGTTGGAGTTGGACTCCATGCCGGCCTCCGCGAGGGTGCGGATCCCGCTCGCCGCGACCGTGCCGAAGAGCACGATCCCGGCGCCGCCGAGGACGGGCTGCGGGACCAGGGAGACGACCGAACCGAGCACGGGGAAGAGCCCCAGCAGGATCAGGATGCCTCCGCCGGCCGCGACCACGAAGCGGCTGCGGATCTTCGTCAGCGCCACCAGCCCGATGTTCTGGGCGAAGGCGCTGGCGGCGAAGCCGTTGAACACGGGGCTGAGCGCGGTGGCCAGTCCGTCGGCCCGCAGGCCGGCGGCCAGCGTGGCTTCGTCGGCCTCGCGGTCGACGATCTTGCCGAGCGCGAGCATGTCGGCGGTGGATTCCGTCATCGAGACCACCATGACGATGCAGAGCGAGACGATCGCGGAACCGTCGAACATCGGCGCGCCGAAGTGGAACGGGGAGGGGAGGGCGAAGACCTTCGCGTCCTGGACCGCGCTGAAGTCGGCCAGCCCCAGCGGGAAGGCGATCAGGGTGCCGAACGCCAGACCGATGAGCAGGGACAACTGCTGCCAGAAGCCGCGCAGCAGCCGGTTGCAGAGCACCACCGCGGCGAGGGTGATCGCGGCGAGGCCGATGGCCCGCATGGAGCCGTACCCGGGGGCGCTCGGCGAGCCGCCGCGCGCCCAGTTCACCGCCACCGGGAGCAGGGACACCCCGATGAGGGTGATCACGGTGCCCTGGACGACCGGGGGGAAGAACCGGATGAGCTTGCAGAAGTACGGCGCCGCGAGGAAGCACAGGGCCCCCGCGACGATCACCGCTCCGAAGATCACCGGCAGGGCGTCCTTCGGGCCGTGTTCTTCGGCGATGGCGATCATGGGCGCGACGCCCGCGAACGAGACGCCGTTCACGAACGGCAGTCGCGCGCCGATCTTCCAGACGCCGAGGGTCTGGAGCAGGGTGGCCAGTCCGGCGGTGAACAGGCTGGCCGAGATGAGCAGGGCGAGGTCGGCGGCGGAGAGCCCGACGCCGGCGCCGACGATGAGCGGGGGTGCGACGACCCCCGCGTACATCGCGGCGACGTGCTGGAGCCCGGTGGAGAACAGCTTCACCGGAGGCAGCACCTCGTCCACGGGATGGGTGGCGGACCCGGACGGCTTGCCGGGGAGACGGTGTGACGTGCCGTCCGGGCCTGGGGTTCTTGCTGGGGTGGAACCGCCGTCTGAACTGCTGGTGTTGCTGGGTGCCATGTCGAGCCCCTCTTGTGCCCGTGGCTCCCGGCGCGCCCGTGGCGCTGGAGACCCCCCGAGGGCGGGACGGCGGAGCAAGGATCCCTCGGAGCGCTTCTCCAGTGCCCCGGGCCGGCCGCCGTGAGGCGAACACGAACTCCGGTTGGTGGGGGTGGAGAAACAGGTGGTGCGGATGGTGCCGGTGGTGCGGTCCGCCCGGTCTCGACCGGCCCGTGGGGGCCGGAGGGTGCGGCGACTCCGGGCGGAGTCCATGCGGTTGGGGCGGGGGAGGTCAGACGACCGGGATGACCGGTACGACGCCCTCGCGGTGCACGGTGCCCTCGATCAGGCCGTACATGCGGTCCGCGGCGTAGTAGACCTCGTTCTCGTTCTTGAGGCCGAAGGGCTCCAGGTCGACGAGGAAGTGGTGCTTGTTGGGCAGTTCGAGGCGTACCTCGTCCACCTCGGCGCGGTTGTTGAGGACCCGGGTGCCCATCGCGTGCAGGGTCTGCTGCAGCGAGTAGGAGTAGGTCTCGGCGAACGCCTCCAGCATGTGCCGCTTCACGTGGGTGTAGGAGCGGTTCCAGTTGGGCTGGGCCTCGCCGTCCCGGCCGCTGTAGCCGTACTTCCAGCGGGCGGTGACCTGGGTGGCGAGGATGCGGTCGTACGCCTCCTGCAGGGTGGTGTACTTGTCCTTGATGTAGCCCCAGAACTCCGAGTTGGTGGAGTTCATGACGATGAGGTCCTTGAGGCCGGAGATGACCTGGACCTTCTCACCGTCGTAGACGACCTCGGTCGTGCGGGTCTCCTGGCCGTTGCGGACGAAGGAGTGGCCGACCTCCTCCGAGCCGATGAAGCGGGCCGAGTTGTCCGGCGTCTTGATCCGGTCCCAGGTGTACTCCTCGATCCGGATCCGGGCGCTGTGCACGACGCCGCGCTCGGTGTTGTCGACGAAGTGCCGGGCCAGCAGGATGCCGAACGCCTCGGCCGACTCGATGCCGTACTCCTTGGCGAAGGCGTAGACGGTGTTCTTGGTGGTGTCGGTGGGAAGGCAGTTGGCGTTGGACCCGGTGAGGTGGACGTCCTCGAACTCGCCCTGGAGGGAGACCGAGACGTTCAGGTCCTTGATCTCGTGGCGGGTGGAGTCGCGGTAGACCCGGACGATGCGGTTCTCCGCCTTGCCGTACTGGTTCTGACCGAGCACGTGGGCCATGACAGGCTCCTAAGCTTCCAGGTCGGTCTACTAGCTTCCGCGGTAGACCGAGTATCCGAACGGGTTCAGCAGCAGCGGCACGTGGTAGTGGTGCTGCGCGGGCGCGACCGTGAAGACGATCGAGACCTCGGGGAAGAACGGCGGCTCCGTCGACAGCTGCGCGTAGTAGGCGCCGGTGTCGAAGAGCAGCCGGACGACCGAGCCCGCCTCCACGGCCGGCAGGTCCTTGACCCGGCCGTCGGAGTCCGTGGCGGAGGTGCCGAGCACCTTCCAGCCACCCTCGGTGTGCAGTGCGAGCTCGACCGGCACGCCCTGGGCCGGGCGGCCGAGGCTGGTGTCGAGCACGTGGGTGGAGATGCCAGTCATGGGTGAGGTGACCTTACTGATGGCAGAGGTGGTGGTGCGCCGGTTCTCTGGTGGAGATGCGGCATCCGGACGGCATTCGCCGGTCCACGAAGTATTCTTGACGATGCGTCAGGACTCGTCGAGGAGGCGGTTGAGTCGGATGTCGTTGATCTTGCGCAGCTCGCCCCGGACGATCTCCGCCTCGGTGGCGGGGTCGTTGGGGTGGCGCTCGCGCAGAGCGGCGAGCATGGTGGCCGCGGTGCGGCCGGTCGCGCAGATCAGGAACACGTGGCCGAACTTCGCCTCGTAGGCGGCGTTGGCCTCGTGCAGTTCGTCGAGGATCGCCTGATCCACGCCCTGGATGCCGGCCTGCTCGCGCTCGGAGGTGGCGTCGCCCGTCCTGGGCTGTCCGATCCGGGCGTGTCCGGCCATCGCGTCGCGCAGATCCGCGTCGGTCAGTGCGGCCATCGCCGCCGCGTTGGCGGCGAGCAGGGCCTCGCGGCTGGACCAGGGCTTGGCCGCCGCGATCGCGGCGGCCCAACCGGGGCTGGAGCATACCTCCAGCAGGAGCCCTTCCAGCTCCGCGGCATCGGCCGCGGCCAGGGCGTCAAGGGCGTGGGGGTGGTTGGTCACGAGTGGACCTCCTGAAGAGTGGTGCCACCCGGAAAAGCTAGATCGACCCCACCCGGCCGTCAACAGTTTGTTGAACGGTTGGTGGTTACGTTTTGAACCGGCCCGCGATGCCGGGCCCTTTCGTGTGCGATTCGCCGAGTGTGCCCCGCCCTGGGCTGATCCACACTTTCTCCAGCGGCGGGGTCACTCGCTTCGCGGGCCGCTCAGGAGGACTTCGTGCCGTCCTGGCGGTTGAGGTAGTTGTACACGGTGAAGCGGCTGACGCCGAGCGCCGAGGCGACCGTCTCGACCCCGTGGCGGACGGTGAAGGCGCCGCGCTCCTCCAGGAGGGCGACGACCCGCTGCTTCTCCCAGCGGTCGAGCTCCGCCAGCGGTCGGCCGTCGAACTGGCGGGTCATCTCGGCCAGCAGCCGGTCCAGCGCACTGCTCAGGTGTGGCAGCCGGACGGCCAGGGCCGGGGCGCCCTCCCACTCCAGGACGACGTCCTCGGCCTTCGCCTCGTCCAGCGGGACGGGCGTCGCGCCGACCGCGTCCAGCAGTGGCTTGACCGCCGCGGCGAGCGGGTGTTCCGCGTGCTCGGTCACGGCGTACCGCCCTCCTCGCCCAGCACGCTGACCTGCACCGAGATCCGGGTCGCCCCGGCGTCCAGGGTCTCCCGGAGCAGTCGGGTCACCGCGGCGAGGACCTGGTCGGCCTCGCCCTCGGCGCCGGTCCCGAAGGGGCCGACCGACACGTCCAGGCCGGCCTCGTCGACGACCTTGCGGGCCGTCGCGGCGTGCTCGGGGAACGTGTCCAGTTCGAACGGTTCTGTCGTGAACTCCACCATCAATCGCACGTGCTCACTGTATCGAGCGGGGGTGGTGGCGGGCAGGGGCTGGGTGATCGAACAGCCGTGGATCCGGGAGGCGGGCGCCGTCCAGCTGCTTCAACAAAATGTTGCGGCGCCCTTGACACTCGCTCGGCGAGCCGGAGATGCTTCCACCACACAGAATCCCTCTTCCGGATCGTGGAAGTTGCGGATGAAGGAAGAGAGTGAGAGGTGATGGACGTGACGGCGGCTGCCAAACACGGCTTCACGGTCAACCTGTCGATCCTGTTCAGCGAACTCCCGCTGCTGGAGCGCCCCGCCGCGGCTGCCGCGGCCGGCTTCACGGCCGCCGAGCTCTGGTGGCCGTTCGGCACGGAACACAGTCCCTCCCGGGTCGAACTGGACGCGCTGCGCAAGGCGTTCAGTGACGCGGGGGTCCGGCTCGCCGGCCTCAACTTCCTGGACGACCTGAGCCAGGGCGTCCGGGGCACCGTCTCGGTCCCGTCCGAGAAGGAGCGGTTCCGCGCCAACGTCCCGGTCGCGGCAGAGCTCGCCGCCTCGCTCGGTGCCACCGCGCTCAACGCGCTGTACGGCAACCGGGTCGAGGGCGTCGAGCCGGCCGAGCAGGACGCGCTCGCGCTGGAGAACCTGGTCATCGCCGCCAGGGCCGCGCACGAGATCGGCGCGATCCTGCTGCTCGAGGCCCTCAACAAGGCCGAGTCGCCGGACTATCCGCTGGTCTCCGCCGCCGCGGCGGTCGAGGTGGTCGACAAGGTCAACGCCGCCACCGGCCTGGGGAACGCGAAGTTCCTCTGCGACCTCTACCACCTGGCCAAGAACGGCGAGGACCTGGCGGCGGTCATCGACACCTACGCCGACCGGATCGGCCACGTGCAGATCGCCGACAACCCGGGCCGCAACGAGCCCGGCACCGGCGAGCTGGACTTCGAGGACCTGTTCGCCCGGCTCAGCGCCGCCGGCTACAGCGGCTCGATCGGCCTGGAGTACCGCCCCTCCACCGGCGTCAGCGCCGACAGCTTCGGCTGGCTGCCGCGCGAGCTGCGCGCCGCCCGCTAGCGCCGCCCGCTAGCGCGGCCCGCCCGCGCAGTCCGGCAGCCGCAGCCCTGCAGTCGCAATCCGGCAGCGCAATCCGGCAGCGCAATCTGGCGGCGCGGCCCGGCGGCGTGCCCACGTTCCGTCCGTCCGCCCGGCAAGCCACCACCCACCCCGCACACGTAAGGAACTCGACGCGATGAGCGCCTCCCGCAAGATTGCCTTCGTCGGCCTCGGCATCATGGGCAAGCCCATGGCCGTCAACCTGGTCAAGGCCGGCCACCAGGTGACCGGCTTCGACCTCTCCCAGGCCTCGATCGACGCCGTCGTCGCCGCCGGCGGCCAGGACGCCGCCAGCATCGCGGACGCGGTGAAGGACGCCGAGGTCGTCATCACCATGGTTCCGGCCGACCCGCACGTCGAGGCGGTCATCCTCGGCGAGGGCGGCGTCCTGGAGAACGTCAAGGCCGGCACCCTGGTGATCGACATGTCCTCGATCACCCCGCAGACCTCCATCAAGGTCGGCAAGGCCGCCCGGGAGAAGGGCGTGCGCACGCTGGACGCCCCGGTCTCCGGCGGCGAGGCCGGCGCGATCGAGGCAGTGCTGTCGATCATGGTCGGCGGCGAGGCCGCGGACTTCGCCGAGGCCAAGCCGCTGTTCGACGCGCTGGGCACCACGGTCATCCACGTCGGCCCCGACGGCGCCGGCCAGACCGTCAAGGCCGCCAACCAGCTGATCGTCGCGGTCAACATCCAGGTGCTCGCCGAGGCCGTGGTGTTCCTGGAGAACGCCGGTGTCGACCTCGCCGCCGCGCTGGACGTGCTCGGCGGCGGCCTGGCCGGCTCGACCGTGCTCAACCGCAAGAAGGCGAACATGCTCAACCGCGAGTTCGCCCCCGGCTTCCGGATCGACCTGCACCACAAGGACATGGGCATCGTCACCGACGCCGCCCGGGCCGTGGGCGCCGCGCTGCCGGTCGGCGCCGTGGTGGCCCAGCTGGTCGCCTCCGCCCGGGCCAACGGCGACGGCTCGCTGGACCACTCGGCGCTGCTGCGCGGTGTCGAGCGGCTCTCCGGCCGCGAGGTCAAGTAACCCTGACCAGGGCCTTCGGCCCGAACAAGCTCCTCCTGGCGGCGTGTACCTGATCCGGTCGTGCCCGCGCCGCCAGGAGGCCAGGCCCGACCGGCGTGCGGGCCGGGGCTCATCCACCCGCCCGCCGGTCGATCCAACCGGTGACGCGCGCACCCTCCCTGGGGGCACTTCGGTCGTGCCTCGCGCGTCGCCTGGCCCCCTCCCCGCCGAGGGGAGCCCCTCGTACGTCGGAAGCGGGACGAGTGGGGGTACCTCCCGGCCGAAGGCTGGGGGAGAACGGCGGGGAGGGGGTCGCACCACCCGGGAAGGTCTCGCATCCCCGAGGCCACCGGACCCATGCTTGTCGAAGCACCGCCAGACCCCGTACGGAAGTGAGGACCACGCGATGCCCCCCACCCCCCACCAGGGCCATGTGGTCGTAGCTCCGGACAAGTTCAAGGGCACCCTGGAGGGTGCCGAGGTCGCCGCCCGGATCGCCGCCGGCATCCGGCGCGCCGCGCCCGGCACCGAGGTGCGCGAACTGCCCGTCGCCGACGGCGGCGAGGGCACCCTGGCCGCCGCGCTCGCGGCCGGCTTCACCCGGGTCGCGGCCAAGGTCGCCGGCCCGACCGGCCTGCCGGTGGACGCCGCGCTGGCCGTCCGCGGCGACACCGCCGTGGTCGAGCTGGCCCAGGCCTCCGGCCTCGCCCGGCTGCCCGGCGGCCGCACCGCCCCGCTCGCGGCCGGCTCCTACGGGGTCGGCCAGCTGATCGGCCGGGCGGTCTCGATGGGCGCCAAGCGGATCGTGCTGGGCCTCGGCGGCAGCGCCTGCACCGACGGCGGTGCCGGCATGGTGCAGGCGCTCGGGGTGCGCCTGCAGGACGCCGACGGCACCGAACTGCCGCCCGGCGGGGCCGCGTTGCGCAAGCTCGACCGGATCGACGTCGGCCGCCTGGCGGAGCTGCTGACCGGCGTCGAGATCGTGGTCGCCTGCGACGTGGACAACCCGCTGCTCGGCCCGCGCGGCGCGACCGCCGTCTACGGCCCGCAGAAGGGCGCCGACGGGGACGACCTGGTGGTCCTGGAGGAGGGCCTGACCCGCTTCGCCGACCAGGTCGCCGCGGTCACCGGGCGCGACGTGCGGGAGGCCCCCGGCGCCGGGGCCGCGGGCGGGGTGGGCTTCGCCGCCCTCGCCCTGCTCGGCGCCACCATGCGACCCGGTATCGAGCTGCTGCTCGAACTGCTGGGTTTCGACGAGGCCGTGCGTGGGGCACGCCTCGTCGTCACCGGCGAGGGCTGCCTGGACGCGCAGACGCTCCATGGCAAGGCCCCCGCCGGAGTCGCCGCAGCGGCTGCCCGGGCGGGGGTTCGGGTGGCCGCTGTGGCGGGCCGGTTGGAGCTCTCCGAGCCCGAGTGGCGCGCGGCCGGCTTCACCGCCGCGATCGCCCTCACCGACCTGGCCGAGCAGCCGGGGGACAGCATGACCAGGGCCGGTGAGCTGGCCGAGGTCGCGGGGGAGCGGCTGGCCGAGGAGCTGCTGCCGGGCTGAGCCCTCGTACGTTCCTCCATTGACGTTTTGTTGAAGGCGGGCCTAGGCTCCCGGCAATCCTGCGCCTCCACCCGCGTTCCGCCACCCCCAACTCCCAGGTTTCGGAGGTCCCCCATGCCTTTCAGCCAGCCGACGGTGATCCGCTCCCGTCGGGCGGTGCTGCCCGACGGTGAGCGCCCCGCGGACGTGCTGATCCGGGACGGGAAGATCGAGCAGGTCGCCGCGTACGGCTCGCTCACGATCGGCGACAGCCAGCTCGTCGACCTCGGCGAGACGGCCCTGCTGCCCGGCCTGGTCGACACCCACGTGCACGTCAACGAGCCCGGCCGGACCGAGTGGGAGGGCTTCGCCACCGCCACCCGGGCCGCCGCGGCCGGCGGCGTCACCACGATCATCGACATGCCGCTCAACTCGATCCCGCCCACCACCACGGTGGAGGGGCTGGCCGCCAAGCGGAAGACCGCCGAGGGACAGGCCTGGGTCGACCTCGGCTTCTGGGGCGGCGCCGTCCCCGGCAACGTCCCGGACCTCGAACCCCTGCACCGGGAAGGCGTGTTCGGCTTCAAGAGCTTCCTCGCCCCCTCCGGCGTCGACGAGTTCCCGCACGTCGAGGGCGCCGACCTGGAGGCCGCGCTGGCCGAACAGGCCCGGATCGGGGCGCTGGCGATCATCCACGCCGAGGACCCCGGCGTGCTGGCCGCCGCGCCGCAGCAACCCGGCGTCCACTACCGGGACTTCCTCGCCTCCCGCCCCGCCGACGCGGAGACCGCGGCCGTCGCCCACCTGCTCGAAACCGCCCGGCGCACCGGTGCCCGGGTGCACATCCTGCACGTCTCCTCGGCGGCCGTGCTGCCGCTGCTGCGCCGGGCGCGCGAGGACGGCGTACGGGTCACCGCCGAGACCTGCCCGCACTACCTGACCCTCGCGGCCGAGCAGGTGCCGGACGGCGACACCGCCTTCAAGTGCTGCCCGCCGATCCGCGACGAGTCCAATCGGGACGCGCTCTGGGAGGCCCTGGGACGCGGTGAGTTCATCGCCGTCGTCTCCGACCACTCGCCGTCCACCCCCGACCTCAAACTGCTGCCGGAGTACGGCGGCAGCGGCGACTTCGCGGCCGCCTGGGGCGGGATCGCCTCGCTGCAGCTGGGCCTGCCGGCCGTCTGGACCGAGGCCCGGCGACGCGGCCACACCCTGGCCGACGTGGTGCGCTGGATGTCCGCCGGACCGGCCGAGCTGGTCGGCCTCACCGGCACCAAGGGCGCCATCGCGGTGGGCTGCGACGCCGACCTGGTCGCCTTCGACCCCGATGGCGAATTCGCCGTTCACGCGGGGGAGTTGCACCACCGCAACCCGGTGACCCCGTACGCGGGACGGACGTTGACCGGTGTCGTCCGCACCACCTGGCTGCGCGGCCGCGCGGTGGACACCGGCGCCGAGCCCTTCGGTCGTCAGCTCACCCGGCCGGCCGACTCCCTTTCCGACAGCGCTTCTTGAACCGACACCGCCTGAACCGACACCGCCTGAACCGACACCGCCTTTCCGAGGAGAGTCAGTGACCACTGCCGACACCCCGAGCGCTCCCTTCACCGAGCTGGTCAACCTGGCCTCCCGGCTGCTCGGCGCGGGCGTCGTCGCCACCAACGAGGACACCTTCGCGGACGCGGAGAACCTGCTGGTCGCCAAGCCCGCCGAGTTCCGCCCGCACACCTTCGGTCACAAGGGCCAGATCATGGACGGCTGGGAGTCCAAGCGCCGCCGCGGCGTCTCCGCCGACCAGCCGCACCCCACCGACCAGGACCACGACTGGGCGATCGTCCGGCTCGGCGTCGGTGGCGTGATCCGCGGCCTGATCGTCGACACCGCCCACTTCACCGGCAACTACCCGGAGAGCGCCTCGGTCGAGGCCGCCTCCGTACCCGGGCACCCCTCGCCCGAGGAGCTGCAGGACGCCGAGTGGACCGTCATCGTGCCGCGCACCCCGCTCCAGGGTGACACCGCCCACGAGTTCGCCGTCCAGGACGACACCCGCTACACCCACGTGCGGCTGAACATCTTCCCGGACGGCGGCGTCGCCCGGCTCCGGGTGCACGGCGAGGTGCTGCCCGACCCGCGCGAACTGGACGGCCTCACCTTCGACCTGGCCGCCCAGGAGTACGGCGGCGTCGCCGAGGCGGCCTCCGACCGCTACTTCTCCTCCCCGCACAACCTGAACGCTCCCGGTCGCGCCTCCGTCATGGGCGAGGGCTGGGAGACCCGGCGTCGGCGCGACAAGGCCAACGACTGGGTGCAGATCGCCCTGGCCGGGGGCGGTGAGGTCCTGGCCGCCGAGGTGGACACCACCCACTTCGTCGCCAATGCCCCCGGCTGGGCCGACCTGATCGGCTTCGACGCCTCGACCGGACAGGACCCGGCCGACGGCGAGTGGTTCGAGATCCTGCCCCGCACCCGCCTGCAGCCCGACACCCGGCACCGCTTCCGGCTCGACGTGGGCCGCCCGGTGACCCACGTGCGGATCAACGTCTACCCGGACGGCGGGCTCGCCCGTCTCCGGCTCACCGGCCGCCTCACGGAGGCCGGCCGCGCGGCCCTCGCGCTGCGCTGGTTCAACGCCGTCCCGGCCGCCGAGGCCGCCACCGCGCTCACCGCCGCCGGCCTGACCGGCGAGGAGGCCGCCGCGCTGGCCGCCGCCCGCCCGCTGGCGGACCCGGCCGCGGCCACCGCCGCGGTGGCCGGCCTCCAGCCGGCCGACGGCCCCGACGGCGAGCACTCGGCCCGCCGCCGGTCGGCGCTCTGGCGCCTGCTCGGCGTCTGATCCCCGCGCGGCCCGTTCACCTCTCCACGCACCGCCTTATCGACACCTGAAGGACCCTCCATGTCCAAGATCCTGACCACGGAGTCCGGCGCCCCGGTCGCCGACAACCAGAACTCGGCCTCGGCCGGCGAGTACGGCCCGCTGCTGATCCAGGACCAGCACCTGCTGGAGAAGCTGGCCCGGTTCAACCGCGAGCGCATCCCGGAGCGCGTCGTGCACGCCCGCGGCTCCGGCGCGTACGGCTACTTCGAGGTCACCGACGAGGTGTCGCAGTACACCCGGGCGGCGTTCCTGTCCGAGGTCGGCAAGCGCACGGAGGTCTTCCTGCGCTTCTCGACCGTGGCCGGCAACCTGGGCGCCAGCGACGCGGTGCGCGACCCGCGCGGCTTCGCGCTGAAGTTCTACACCGAGGACGGCAACTACGACCTCGTCGGCAACAACACCCCGGTGTTCTTCATCAAGGACCCGATCAAGTTCCCCGACTTCATCCACTCGCAGAAGCGCGACCCGTACACCGGCGTGCAGGAGGCGGACAACGTCTGGGACTTCTGGGCCCACTCGCCGGCCTCGACCCACCAGATCACCTGGCTGTTCGGCGACCGCGGCATCCCGGCGTCCTACCGCCACATGAACGGCTACGGCTCGCACACCTACCAGTGGGTCAACGCCGAGGGCGAGGCCTACTGGGTGAAGTACCACTTCAAGACCAACCAGGGCATCCGCAGCCTGGACGGCGACCAGGCCGCCGAGGTGGTCGGCGCCGACGCCGACTCGCACCAGCGCGACCTGCACCAGGCCATCGAGCGCGGGGTGTTCCCGTCCTGGACCCTCTACGTCCAGCTGATGCCGGTCGCCGAGGCCGCGGACTTCCGCTTCAACCCCTTCGACCTCACCAAGGTGTGGCCGCACGCCGACTACCCGCTGGTCAAGGTCGGTCGCCTGGTTCTCAACAAGAACCCGGAGAACGTCTTCGCCGAGGTCGAGCAGTCCGCGTTCTCGCCGAACAACTTCGTGCCCGGCATCGGCCCCTCCCCGGACAAGATGCTCCAGGGCCGCCTGTTCGCCTACGCCGACGCCCAGCGCTACCGCCTCGGTGTCAACCACACCCTGCTGCCGGTGAACGCCCCGCGCGCCACCGAGGCCAACAACTACGGGCGGGACGGCTTCATGGCCGTCAACAGCGCCGGCCGCGGCAAGAACTACGAGCCCAACTCGTACGACGGCCCGGCCCAGAGCGACAGCGCGCTCGCCGCGCCGGTCACGGTGGACGGCTACACCGGCACCTACACCACGCCGGCCCACACCAAGGACGACGACTTCTTCCAGGCCGGCGAGCTGTACCGGCTGATGTCGGAGGGCGAGAAGACCCGCCTGATCGCCAACATCGCGGGCTTCCTGGCGCAGGTGACGCGGGACGACGTGGTGGAGAAGAACCTGGCCCACTTCCACGCCGCCGACGAGGAGTACGGGGCCCGGCTCGAGGCCGCCGTCGCCAAGCTGCGCGCCGGTGACGAGGGCTGAGCCCGACTCGGGGCCGGGGACTGACCGACCGACCGGCCCCTCCGCACCCTCACCGGCCGCCGGGGCTCGCACCCCGGCGGCCGTACGACGGGCCTCTCCCCCCCCTGGGCAGTGGGGGAGGGGCCCGTCGGGCGTTGTGCGGCTGTCGTCGTCTCGCGGGGTCCCGGGTGCGGGTGGGAGCCCGCTGGTGCGGGTGGGGCCGCTCGTACCGGCGGGGCCCCTCGTACCGGCGGGGCCCCTTGTACCAGCCGACCGGCAGCTGCTCCACGGAATGTTCACGGATATTCACGGACGCCAGTTGCCGAGGCCACCTGATGGCTAGGCTGGAGGCTGCCCGCGGTCGCTCCGTGGGGGGACATCGGAAGGGGACGACATGTCGACACCAGCCCCGGGTCGTCACGCCGCGCTGGACCCGGGCCTGCCGGGCCCGTTCACCTCCCTGCAGCACGCCCTCAGACTGCTGGAGGCCGTCGACCGCCACCCCGACGGCGCCACCCTGGTCGCCCTCGCGCGGGAGACCTCGCTCGGCCTGCCGACCGTCCGGCGGCTCGCGGAGCTCCTGGAGATCGAGGGCTACCTCCAGTGCCAGGACGGCGGTTGGGTGCTCGGCGGTACCTTCGCCCTGCTCGGCCAGCACAACCGGGAGCAGCTCGTCAAGGCCCGACTGAACCGCAAACTCGCCGAACTCCGGGACGAGTTGGGTGCTGCGGTGTACTTCAGCCGGTACCACGACGGGGAGTTGTCGGTCGAGGCGGTCTCGGCGGCCGACTACGCGCCGGCCGTGCAGGAGTGGGTGGACTTCCGTGCCACCGCGCACGCCAGCGCGATCGGCAAGTGCCTGCTCAGCCAGCTGGACGCGGACGGGCGGCGCGACCACCTCTCCCGGCACCCGGTTGCCCGGCTCACCTCCCGTACGGTCACCGACGCCGACCAGTTGATGCACCGGCTGGAGCGGCAGCCCGCGACGGTGCCGGTGCTGGACATCCAGGAGTACGCGCTCGGCACGGTGTGCGCGGCGGTGCCGATCACGGCGGGCAGCACGGTCGGCTGTCTGGCCACCTCGATGCCGGTGGGCAACATCCACAAGCTGAAGGCCGCTGCCGAACTGCTGGCGGCCCAGGCTGCGCCGCTGATGCTGGCGATGGCGGTCTGACGCTGCCACTGACGGGCCCCGCTGGACGTGTTGCGTCCGGCGGGGCCCGGGTGTTTTCCGGGGGAGTGTTTCCGGGGTCCTCCTCCGGGCACGTCACTTATTAGACTCGATGTCGATAAGAGTTGTCCAAACCCTTGTCGCGGTCGCTACCGGCGAGTACGTTTCCCGGAGTCGAGCCGCCGCCCCCAGGTCAGGAGGGCCTGTCATGCCCCGAACCACCACCGTCCCCGCCCTCGCCGCCCCCGCCGCGCGCGTGCACGAGAGCCTCGTCCTGGAGCCCCGGGACGTTCGCTTCGACTGGGCCCGGCTGCCGCTGCACTGGGTCCCGGACGAGCCGATGGCCACCCACATCCTCAACGTGCTGCACCTGCTGCTGCCCGAGGGGGAGCGCTGGTTCGTCAAGGTGTTCAAGGAGGCGCTGCCGCTCATCCGGGACGAGCAGCTGCGCGAGGAGGTGCTCGGCTTCATCGGGCAGGAGGCCATCCACGCCGAGGCCCACCAGGAGGTGCTGGACCACCTGCTCGGCCAGGGGCTCGACCCGCGCCCCTACGTGCGCCAGGTCGCCTGGGTCTTCCAGCGGGTGCTCGGGGATCGGCCCGGACCGACCCCGGCGAAGCGGCGCGAGGCCCTCATCGAGCGGGTCGCCGCCATCGCGGCGATCGAGCACTACACCGCCTTCCTCGGGAACTGGATCCTCAACTCCCCGGGGCTGGACCGCGCCAAGGCCGACCCGGCGATGCTCGACCTGCTGCGCTGGCACGGCGCCGAGGAGGTCGAGCACCGCAGCGTCGCCTTCGACCTGCTGGTCCACCTGGACCCCGGGTACGTGCGCCGGGTGCGCACCATGGCGATGGCCGGCCCGCTGCTGGTCCACCTCTGGGTACGCGGGGTGCGCTTCCTGCTGGCCGCCGACCCCACCCTGGACGGGCGGCTGCGCCCGAGCTGGCGCGAGGCGTACCGCATCACCCGGCGCGGGCTGCTGCCCGACCCGGTCAAGTCGATCCGCTCCGGACTGCGCTACCTGCGCCCCGGCTACCACCCCACCCAGGAGGGCTCCTCCAGCCAGGCGCTCGGCTACCTGGCCAGCTCTCCGGCCGCCCGCGCGGCGGCGGTGCGCGGCTGACGGGTTTCAGGTGACGGATTTCGGATGACAGATGACAGCTGACAGAGAACGTCATCTGTTATCTGTCAGCTGTTATCTGTCGTCTGACATCTGAAAGCCGTCGCCCGTCGCCCGCCACCCCCTCAGACTGACGCCAAGGAACGCCGGATGGACCTGCTCACCCCGCCCCCCGACCTCTACGGACGCCCCCGCGCGGACCGCTTCCTGCGCGGCCTGACCGCGATTCAGGACCGTTACGTACAGGCCCTCGGCGGCCCCCTGCTGCGGCGCAGCCCCCGCCGCCCGCTCAGCCGACCCACCCCGCCGCTCCGGCTGGTGGTCGCCGCCCGCCGCGAACTCGCCGCCGACGTCATCGAGTTGAGCCTCACTGGCCCCTCCGGTGGCCAGCTGCCGCCCTGGCAGCCCGGCGCCCACCTGCGTCTCGTCCTGCCCTCCGGCCGCGAGCGCCACTACTCGCTCAGCGGCGACCCGGCCGACCGCCGCAGCTACCGGATCGCCGTCCGGAAGCTGCCCGAGGGCGGCGGCGGGTCCGTCGAGATCCACGACACCCTGCACCCCGGCGCCCGCCTCACCGCCCGCAGCCCGCGCAACGGCTTCGCCTTCTGCGCCGAGCCCACCGTCCTGCTGCTCGCCGGCGGCATCGGTGTCACCCCGCTGCTGCCGATGGCCCGCGAGGCCCAGCGCCACGGCCTGGACTGGCGGCTCGTCCACGTCGGCCGCAGCGCCGACACCCTCCCGTACGCGGACGAGCTGCGCGCCCTCGACCCGCACCGCGTGGTGCTGCGCACCGACGACGAGCACGGTGGCGTCCCCACCGGCGCCGAACTGCTCGCCCACGCTCCGCGCGGCGCCGCCGTCTACTGCTGCGGCCCGGCCCCGATGCTCGCCGCCGTCCAGCGGGCCCTGGACGAGTCCCCGGCCTGCGCCCTGCACTTCGAGCGATTCGGTGCCGCCCCGATCACCGACGGCAAGCCCTTCGCCGTCCGGCTCGGCACCGACGGCCCGATCCTGGAAGTCCCCGCCGACCGCTCCGCCCTGGACGTGCTGCGCGAGGCCCGCCCGGACCTCCCGTACTCCTGCCACCAGGGCTTCTGCGGCACCTGCGAGGTCCGCCTGCGGTCCGGCACGCCCGACCACCGGGACCGCCGCCTCACCGCCGAGCAGCGCGCCGCCGGCGCCCTGCTGCCCTGCGTCTCCCGGGCCGCCGAGGGCGAGACCCTCGTGCTCGACGTCTAGAAGGAGCCCCCGATGCCCCCCATGGCGAATGCGATCCCCACGTTCCGCTACACCGAGCGCGACCTCGACCGCTTCCGCGAGACCCAGCAACTCGCCTACCACTGCGCCGAACAGGTCGCCGCCTGGATCGAACCGGGTGTCACCGAGCGGCAGGCCACCGCCGAGCTGCGCCGCCGCCTGGTCGCCGCCGGGGTGCAGGACTTCTTCCACGTCCCCTTCGCCTGGTTCGGCGACCGTACGGCCTTCCGGCACTTCCACACCCCGCTGCAGTTCTTCGCCGGCAACCGCCGCCTCGAGGAGGGCATGCCGTACGTGCTGGACTGCGCGCCCGTCGTGGACGGCTACACCGCCGACATCGGCTACGGCGGCAAGGTCGGCGAGAACAAGGTGTGGGACCGTCTGGCCGCCGACCTCAAGGTCTACCGCGAGCTGATCCTCGCGGAGGTGCGCGCCCGCAAGCCGCTCAACGAGGTGTACGCGGCCGTGGACGCGCAGATCGCCGCGCACGGCTACGACAACCGCCACCAGGTCTACCCGGGGCGGGTGATCGGCCACCAGGTCACCCGCACCACCGTGCGCGGCCCGGCGGGGGTGAACGTCTTCGGCTTCGGCGTGCGCACCCTGCAGACCCTCGGCCGCGAGCTCATCTCCGAGCGCCTGCACGGCCGTTCACCGCTGTGGGCGGACGGCCGCTCGTCCCGGCACGCGCCCACGCCGGGCCTGTGGGCGGTCGAGCCGCACATCGGCTTCCGCGGCGTGGGCATCAAGTTCGAGGAACTGCTGGTGGTCACCGAGGAGGACGCCTACTGGCTCGACGACGACCTCCCGCACGTCCGCCGCTGGACCGCCGCCGACGAGCCGACCACCGCCCAGGCCGCCGCCCAGCCGACCGCCACCGACGAGCCGACCGCCCTGGAGGCCACCCGATGACGACCCCGACGACTCCAACGACTCCGACGCCCCCGATCCGCCGCCGGACCGTCCACTCCGGCGGCCTCCCGCTCGCCGTCTTCGAGCAGGGCGACCCGGACGCCCCCACCGTCCTCCTGGTGCACGGCTATCCGGACACCCACGCCGTCTGGGACGACATCGCCGCCGACCTCGCCCGCGACCACCACGTGGTCCGCTACGACGTGCGCGGCGCCGGCGAGTCCGGCGTCCCCGCGGACCGGGACGGCTACCGCCTGGAGCAGCTCGCCGACGACCTGTTCGCCGTCGCCGACGCGGTCAGCCCGGACCGCCCGGTGCACCTGCTCGCCCACGACTGGGGCTCGATCCAGTCCTGGGAGGCCGTGACCGCCCCCGGCGCCGAGCACCGGATCGCCTCGTACACCACCATGTCCGGCCCGTCCCTGGACCACATGGGCTACTGGCTGCGCCACCGGCTGCGCCGCCCCACCCCGCGCCACCTCAAGCAGCTGCTCCACCAGGGCCTGCACTCCTGGTACATCACCGCCTTCCACCTGCCCTTCCTCGCCCCCGCGGTCTGGCGCCTCGGCCTGGCCCGGGCCTGGCCGCGGGTGCTGCGCGACCTGGAGCACGTCACCCCGCGCGCCGACCACCCCCAGCGCACGCTGCGCCGCGACGCCGTTCGCGGCATCGAGCTGTACCGCGCCAACTTCCGCCCCACGATGGGCAGTCCGCGTGAGCGGCCGACCGAGGTCCCGGTCCAGTTGATCACCCTCACCCGGGACCGCTACGTCGGCACCTACCTCTCCGAGGGCCTGGAACGCTGGGCGCCCGAGCTGACCCGACGCACGCTGCACGCCGGCCACTGGTCGGCGCTGCTGGAGAAGGGAGCCACCGTGGCCGGCATGGTCCGCGAGTTCACCGCCCGGATCGAGACCGGGAGCACGGGCGACGCCCGAACCGCCGAGGGTGATGGCCGGTTGGTGGTCGTCACCGGTGGCGGCAGCGGCATCGGCCGGGCCACCGCGCTGGCCTTCGCCGAGGACGGCGCCCGGGTGGTGGTCTGCGACCTCGACCTCGCGGCCGCCGAGCGCACCGCCGAACTCGCCTCGCTGATCGGCCCGACGGCGCACGCCTACCGGGTGGACGTCTCCGACGGCGCCGCGATGGACGCCTTCGCGCAGACCGTCGCCGCCGAGCACGGGGTGCCCGACGTGATGGTCAACAACGCGGGCATCGGCCACTCCGGGACCTTCCTGCAGACCACCGAGAAGGAGTGGCAGCGCGTCCTGGACGTCAACCTCTGGGGCGTGATCCACGGCTGCCGCGCCTTCGGCACCCTGATGGCCGACCGCGGCCAGGGCGGCCACATCGTCAATGTCTCCTCGGCCGCCGCCTACCTGCCCGCCAAGGCGCTCACCGCGTACGCCACCAGCAAGGCCGCGGTGTTCATGCTCTCGGACTGCCTGCGCGCCGAGTTCGTCGGCCACGGCATCGGCGTCTCCACCATCTGCCCCGGCATCGTCAACACCAACATCACCCGGACCTCCACCTTCTCCGCGACCACCGCCGCCGAGCAGTCCGCCAAGCAGGCCCGTGCCGCCAGGCTCTACGCCCGCCGCGGCTTCCCGCCGGAGAAGGTGGCCGCCGCCATCGTCGGCGCCGTGCGCACCGGCAAGTCCGTCGTCCCGGTCACCCCCGAGGCCAAGGCCGCCCGTCTGCTCTCCCGTCTCAGCCCCGGCCTGCTGCGCCTGGCCGCCCGTCTGAACGTGACGTCAACTTGACCCAGCCCTGGAGGGACCGGGCTTGTGGGTAGGGCGCAACTGGCTGCCGCGTGGCCCCCCACGTCTGAGCCACCTAGGTTTCGATGGCTGGGACGCGTGACTCACGCCCCGTTGTCCACACGGTCTCGCCCTTGCGGGCGATGTTGTGGGCCGCGTTGACATCCGCGTGCAGGACGGTCCCGCAGGACCGGCAGGCGAACGTCGCCTGATCGACGCGGTTCTTCCGCTCAATATGACCGCACTGGGAACATTGTTGGCTGGTGTACGCCGGATCGACGTACACCAGCGGCACCCCGGCTCGCTTCGCCTTGTATGCGATGTACTGGCCGAGCTGGTGGAAGCTCCACGAGTGCAGTTGGGTCCGCTGGTCCTTGCGGAGCCGTACCCGGTCGCGGATGCCCGTGAGGTCTTCCAGGGCGATACCGGAGCCGGTGCGTTCAGCGGTGGTGACGATGGTCTTGGAGATGATGTGGTTGACGTTGGCGGCGTGCCGGGCTTCCTTGCGGGCACGCTGCTTGAGTAGCCGCTTGGCGGACTTGGTGCCCTTGGCCTGCAGCTTCCTGCGCAGGTCGAGCTGGCGTTTGCGGTGCCGGTTCAGACCGCGTCCGGCCGCCTTGTACCCGGTGCTGGTGGTGGCGATGTTGGCGATGCCGAGATCCACGCCGACGAACCCGGCAGGGTTCTCGTTCAGTGGCGTCTCAGGCACCTCGCAGGTGGCGATCAGATAGAACTCGCCGTCGCGTCCGATCAGATCGGACTCGCCCTTGCGGTGCCCGCAGAGCATCGTGAGCGCGTCGGGCGAGCAGGCGAATTGCACGCCCTTGAGCCGTCCGGCCGTTGTCCAGATGCTCACGGTCCGCTGGTCCAGCTGCCAGCTCAAACACCTGTCGTCATACGGTTGTGCGGCCTCGGGGCGGAACGTGATCGGCTTCGACTCCGCCTTGACCCGCCGTTTGGAGCCGGGCTTGCCGAGGTTCCCGGCGCGGATGTTCGCCCGTAGGGTGGTGTAGGCGTCTCGGGTCTTCTTGATGACGTGCTGGGCGGCCTGCGCCCCCAGTCCGCGCGCCTTCAACTCGGCGTAGGTGTGCTTGCGCAGCTCGTACTCGCGCGGCACCCCGCGCTCGAACGCCACCGCCGACACCCAGCACGCGGCCTCGTTGACCGTACGCAGGGTGGAGCGCAGCGCGGCGGCCTGGTCGGCCTCCGGTACCAGCTTCACCCGCACCACGACCTTCATGTCCGAGAACATAACCTGACCCACTGACACAGGCGCTTCCGGCAGACGTGCAGAGATGCGGCGGCGCTCCGCGCCACCGGAACTCGGGAGGCGACTCCCCCCCCGTAAGCGGGAGGTACCCCCACCCGGGCATAAGCCTCCCGGGGTTCCTTGCTAGTAGGGCTTGGTCAGGTCCGTTTTGGTGTGGCGTGTCCGTTGGCGGGTCGTGTCGTTGAGGGTGTGTGACGACTGGGGAGATGGCTGGGGTCCGGGAGGACCTTGAGGAGTTCACGGCGGAGCTGTTCGAGGCGTTCACCCGCAACGATCAGCGCCGCTGGGGGCGGGTCTATGTGCGTGGGCTCTTGCTGGACGGCGGGCGCAAGTCGGTGGAGCCGATGGCCGCGCGGCTTGGCGAGGACGGCAACCGGCAGGCGCTCGCGCACTTCGTGACCAGCAGTCCGTGGGACCCGGTGCATGTGCGGGCCCGGCTGGCGTGGAAGATGCAGACGGAGTTGAAGCCGACGGCCCTGATCATCGACGACACAGGGTTCCTCAAGGACGGTGACGCCTCCGCGTGTGTGTCACGGCAGTACACCGGTACCGCGGGCAAGGTCACCAACTGCCAAGTGGGCGTCTCGCTGCACCTGGCTTCCGATCGCGCCTCCGCCGCCGTCGACTGGAGGCTGTTCCTTCCCAAGTCCTGGGACCCGGCCTCCGACAAGGCCGACCCTGCGAAGGTGTCCCGCCGCGAACGCTGCCAGATCCCCGCAGACCTGGGGCACGTGGAGAAGTGGCAGCTCGCCCTGGACATGGTCGACGAGACCCGATCGTGGGGCGTCCACATCCCGCTGGCCATCGCGGACGCGGGCTACGGTGACGCGGCCGCCTTCCGCCTGGGCCTGAACGAGCGCGGAATGAACTACGTCGTGGGCATCTCCACCACCCTCAGCGCCCAGCCGGGCTCCGCCCGGCCCGTCACCCCGCCCTACAGCGGGACCGGACGGCCGCCGGTGGCCCGATACCCGGATCCGGCGAAGAGCGTGAAGGCCCTGGTGACGGAAGCCGGGCGCAAGGCGGTCAAGCCGGTGTCCTGGCGCGAGGGATCCCGTCCGGGCAAGGGCCGCACCGGGTTCAAACGGATGTACTCGCGCTTCGTCGCCCTGCGGATCCGCCCCGCCGGCCGCGAGATCCGTGACGCGACCGACGGCGTGGAACTGCCCGAGTGCTGGCTGCTGGCCGAGTGGCCCGCGAAGTCGCCCGAGCCGGTGCAGTTCTGGCTCTCCGACCTGCCCGCCGACACCCCGCTGACCACCCTGGTCCGCCTGGCCAAGCTCCGCTGGCGCATCGAACACGACTACCGGGAGATGAAGCAGGCGCTGGGACTTGCGCACTTCGAAGGCCGCACCTTCACCGGCTGGCACCATCACGTCACCCTCGTCGCCCTGGCGCATGCCTTCTGCACCCTGCGGAGGCTGGCCCGGGCCCCAAAAGAAATGGCACCGGCCTGAGCCTCTACCAGGTCGTCCGCGAGCTGCAGACCCTCCTCGCCACCTGGGCCGGCACCTGCCCCACCTGCCACCGCGACATACCCACTCAAATACAGACCTGACCAAGCCCTACTAGTGCTCTGACCGCATACGTTCGCCGGGTTGGTGGTGGCGACGCATGAACCGGTTGGATGTGGACCGACATCCGATTCGGTGTGGGGAGGCGTGGTGGCGGAGCCGGTCAGAGTCCGGAGGCTGACAGATCAGGAGGGCCAGCAGTTACAGAGGATCGTGCGCCGGGGCAGCACGAGCACGGTGCGCTACCGGCGGGCGATGATGCTGCTGGCCTCGGCCGGCGGCAACCGGGTCCCGGTCATCGCCCGGCTGGTCCAGGCCGACGAGGACACCGTGCGGGACGTGGGAGGTTTCCCCCGGAACGTGGACACCCTGGACACTTGGATCGTGATGATCCGGAGAACAGGAGTTCCCGTTGGGGACGTACAAGTACTCGGCTG
>NZ_JBHVVI010000070.1:0-49739 GCF_042883685.1 Kitasatospora sp. NPDC058190 | reverse complement strand
GGCCCCGCGCGCCGGGGCCCGGCGGGCCGCCCCGCGGGCCGGTGCGCCCCGGAGTGGGGGGGACCTGCGGCCGTCGGGGTTTCGGGTCAGCTGCGGACGACGGACTCGAAGGCGTGCAGGTAGGGGTTGACCGGGCGGACGGCGGTGACGTCCAGGCCGGCCTCCGCCATCAGGCCGACCATGCTCTCCTCGGAGTGCTTGGCGCCGCCGACGTTGAGCATCAGCATCAGGTCCATCGCGGTGGTGAAGCGCATCGACGGGCTGTTGTCGACCAGGTTCTCCACCACGACGACCCGGGCGCCGGGGCGGGCCACGGCGACGACGTTGGCGAGGGTGCGGCGGGTGCTCTCGTCGTCCCACTCCAGGATGTTCTTGATGATGTAGAGGTCGGCACGGACCGGGATCTCCACCCGGCAGTCGCCCGGCACCAGGCGGGCGCGGGTGGAGAGGGCCCCGCCGTCCCGCAGTCGGGGGTCGGCGCCGGCCACCACCTTGGGCAGGTCGAGCAGGGTGCCGTGCAGGGCAGGGTGCTTCTCCAGCAGGCTGACCAGCACGTGGCCCTGGCCGCCGCCGATGTCCGCGACCGAGTCGATACCGGCGAGGTCCAGGTAGTCGGCGAAGTCCTGGGCGGACTGCCGGCTGGAGGTGGTCATCGCCTTGTCGAAGACCTTGGCCGAGTCGCCCGCGTCGCTGTGCAGGTAGTCGAAGAACTCCTTGCCGAACAGGTCGGGGAAGACGTTGCGGCCGGAGCGGACCGCCTCGTCCAGCTTCGGCCAGGCCTCCCAGGTCCACGGCTCGGTGCACCAGAGGGAGATGTAGCGCAGCGAGTTGGGGGCGTCCTCGCGCAGCAGGCGGGACATCTCGGTGTGCTCGAAGCGGTCCTCGGAGGTCTCGGCGAAGATCCCGTAGCAGGTGAGCGCGCGCAGCAGGCGGCGCAGCTGGCGGGGTTCGGTGTCGAGCCTGTCCGCGAGTTCGGTGACGCCGGCCGGGGTGTCGCCGAGCGCGTCGGCAAGGCCGAGCCGGGCGGCCGCGCGGACGGCGGCGGCGCAGGCGGCGCCGAAGACGAGCTCGCGCAGGCGCATCGCGGCCTGTGGGGTGGCGTTGGTGGGTGCGGTGGTCATGGGCGGTCCCTGTGGGTGTGTGGGGCTCGGGTCGGCGGGCGCTCGGGTGTGCGGGGCTCAGCAGCGGCCGGACGGCTGGGAGAGCGAGCAGGTGTTGCGGCTGTAGGAGTTGTCGGTGCCGGTGTCGCGGTCTGCGAGGTCGGCCGGGCCGTTGCCGCTCAGGTGGTTGTCGGCGATGGTCGCCCGGGTGTTGGGGATGCCGACGACGCTCTTGAACAGGACGATGCCGCCGGAGAAGTCCGAGGTGCCGACGTTGTCGTGGACCTCGTTGTCGGTCACCCGGGCGTCCTCGGTGCCGGTGAGCACGATGCCGGCGCCCTGGACGACACCCAGCCGCGGGTTGGCCGGGCAGAACTTGTTGTTGGCGACCACCCGGTTGTGCCGGACGTCCAGGTCTCCGGCGCGGGGCACGCCCTCGTCGCCGACCACGAAGACGCCGGCGCAGTTGCCGCTGATCTCGTTGCCCTCGACGGTCAGCACGCGCAGCCGGCGGACGGTGACGCCGACCCGGTTCCCGGTGAGCTCGTTGCCCTGGACGACGGTGCCCCCGGTGTCGGGCGCGCCGCCCTCGCGGTAGGCGTAGTTGGCGAGGAAGACGCCGGACTGGCCGTTGTCGATCGAGCGGTTGCCGATGATGGTGGCCTTGGTGGAGATCTCCTGGCTGATGCCCTGCTGGGCGTTGTCGTGGACGTAGGTGGCGCGGACGGTCAGGCGGGTGGTGCCACTGGCGTCGATGCCGTTCTTGCGGAAGCCGGTGACGGCGAGGGACTCGATGGTGACGCCGGACAGCGGAGCCTGCTCGGTGCCGACCACGCAGACGCCGTGCCCGGCGGTGGCGCAGGCGTTCTCCGTACCGTCCCCGGGGGTGATCACGCTGCCGGCGCCGGCGCCGCGCAGGGTCAGGCCGCGGGTGGCGATGCGGACGCTGCCGCGGTAGGTGCCCGGGAGCAGCTGGACGGTGTCGCCGGGCTTCGCGGCGTCGACGGCCCGCTGAATCGATTCGCCCGGCTGGACGAGGTGCAGGACGCCGTCGGCGGCGTGGGCCGCGGGGGCGGCGGCCAGGGTGGCGAGGGCAGTGGTCAGGGCGGTGGCGGCGGCGGTGGCCGCGGCGAGGTGGTGGACCCGACGCGTGGGCATGAGTGGTGACCTGTCTTTCGGCGCGCGTGGTGGGGCGGGGTGCGGGTGCGGGTGCTCGGGGGACCTCGGCGAGCTGGTCCGACGTGGTGCGTCTGACGCGGTGTGTGCGGGTGGTGACGGCCGGTGGGTACGGCCGTGTCGACGGTATGGGCGCCCGGGTGGGCCCGCCACCAGGGCTGGGCTGCGGGGCTGACGGGGCGTCGGCCGCCGGTGGGACGCTCCGGCGTGGCGTGCATGACCGCCGGGAGGTCGGGCCGCGAACCGGCCCGGTCGGGCCCGTGACATCCTCGGGGTCATGAGCACCGCGTCCGTACCGTCCGCCGCCACCGTCCGCAACCCGATCGGCGCCCACGTCCCGGTGGCCGCCCGCGGCCTGGCCGGGACGGGACTGGCGTACGCGCGGAAGGTCGGCGCGGAGACGGTGCAGGTGTTCGTGGCCAACCCGCGCGGCTGGGCCACTCCCCCGGGCAGTCCGGCGCAGGACGAGGAGTTCCGGACCGCCTGTGCCGAGCAGGGCATCCCGGCGTGGGTGCACGCGCCGTACCTGATCAACTTCGGATCGGACAATCCGACCACCCGTGAGCGCTCGGCGGATTCGCTGCGGCACTCGCTGCGCCGCGGCCACGCGATCGGCGCGCTCGGCGTCGTCCTGCACACCGGCTCGGCGGTCGGTACGGCGCCCGGCGGCGGCTCCCGCCGGGCCGAGGCGATGGCCCAGGTCCGGGCGGACGTCCGGCCGCTGCTGGACGAACTGGACGCGCTCGGCGAGGACGCGCCCCGGCTGCTGCTGGAGCCCACCGCCGGTCAGGGCAGCTCGCTCTGCTCCCGGCTGGAGGAGCTGGCCGAGTACGTGGAGGCGCTGGACGGGCACCCCAAGGTGGGCGTCTGCCTGGACACCTGCCACGCCTTCGCCGCCGGGCACGACCTGGCCGTCCCCGGCGGGGTGACGGCCGCGCTGGACGCGCTGGCCTCGGCGGCCGGTCCCGGCCGGCTGCGGCTGATCCACGCCAACGACTCGGAGGACGTGGTCGGCGCGCGCAAGGACCGGCACGCCAACATCGGTGCGGGGATGATCGGCGCGGAGCCGTTCCGGGAGCTGTTCGAGCACCCGGAGACCGCCGGGGTGCCGCTGCTGGTGGAGACCCCGGACCGCAAGCACGGCGGGGACGGCACCGGGCACGCGCTGGACATCGCGGTACTGAAGGAGCTGCGCGCACGGGCGGCGGTCCGGGCCTGAAGCCGCCCGGTGGCCGGGGTGAGTGTCCCGTTCGGCCGCTGTCCCCGATCCGCTGTTGAGCGGACAGCCGTGAGCCCGGGGGCCGACGGGCGGCCTCCGGGCTCGGAGTTCAGCGGGATCAGCAGCCGCAGTCGCTCTCGCTGTCGCTGTGCTCGTGGAAGTTGAACCAGTGGGCGTGCGGGCCGAACAGACCGACGCCCGCGGAGCCGGCCTCCAGGCTCTGCGAGGACGACTGCTCCGACGTGTGGCCCCCCGCCATCGCCGAGGTCGGCGCGGCCGCGATGGCGGCACCCGTCACGACGGTGATCACGGCGAGCTTGCGGATCTTCCCACGAAGCGACATCTGATGTCCTTTTGGTTCGTCTGGTTCGTCTCTGTCCCTCAACCCGCGTCTCCGAACGGCCAGTTCGACCGCCAGGCGGACCGGGCCGCGCCCCACGGGGAGGCGCCGCGCCAACGTTGGCACACGAACCCGCACCGGCGAGCGCGCGCCGCAACCGCGCTGGGGCATCCGGGTGACACATCTCCCCCGCCCGGCCGAACCGCCCCATTCCGGGTCGAACGGCCTCACGAGGGGCACCGGACGAGTGCCCGTCCGACCGGCGTACGGCCGTAAGTCTTGCGGTGATCCGGCGGGCTGGACGAACAAATCCCATCGATTTGGTGCAAGGTACCGCCCGGTCCGAGCATGAACGGTCGCTCCACCGAGCGCGAGCAGGACCACGAAAGGCGCACCACCCTCATGCAGACCAGCCCCGCCGAACCCCGGCAGGCGACCCGACCGAGCGACCCGCGAACCCCGGCCCCGGTCGATGCGAGACCCTCGAAGAACGGCCGCTTCGGGCTGCCGACCGCCACCGCCCTGGTGATGGGCAACATCATCGGCGGCGGCATCTTCATGATCCCGGCCGCCGTGGCGCCCTACGGGACGGTCAGCCTGCTCGCCTTCGTCGTCCTCACCGTGGGCGCGATCGCGCTGGCCCTGGTCTTCGGGCAGCTGGCCCGCCGCAACCCGCGCACCGGCGGGCCGTACGTCTACGCCCGCGAGGCCTTCGGGGACTTCGCCGGCTTCCTGTCGGCCTGGTCGTACTGGATCACCACCTGGGTCAGCAACGCCGCGCTCGCCGTCGCCGCCGTCGGCTACCTGGACGTGCTGCTGCCGCTCGGCCACTCGACCGCGCTGAGCATCACCGCCGCGCTGGCCTTCCAGTGGCTGCCCGCGCTGGCCAACCTGGCCGGCACGAAGTACGTGGGGGCGGTCCAACTCGTCTCCACCGTCCTGAAGTTCATCCCGCTGGCACTGGTCGCGGTGGGCGGCCTGTTCTTCTTCGACCCGAAGAACCTCGGGCCCTTCGACGGCAACGGCCAGGGCTGGATGGGCGGCATGACCGCCGCCGCGGCGATCCTGCTGTTCAGCTACCTGGGCGTGGAGTCGGCCGCGATGAGCGCCGGTCAGGTCCGTGACCCGGAGCGCAACGTCGGCCGGGCCAGCGTGCTCGGCACCGCCGGCGCGGCCGTGGTCTACCTGCTGGGCACCGTCGCCGTGTTCGGCACCGTCGCCCACGAGCAGCTGATCCACTCCGCCGCGCCCTTCTCGGACGCCGTGAACGCCATGTTCGGCGGCTCCTGGGGCGGCACGGTGATCGCCGTCGCCGCGCTCGTCTCGATGACCGGCGCGCTCAACGGCTGGACCCTGCTGGCCGCCCAGGCGCCGTACGCGGCCGCCAAGGACGGCCTGTTCCCGGCCGCCTTCGGCAAGGAGAAGCGCGGCGTACCGACCTTCGGTGTGATCGTCAGCGTCGCCCTGGCCTCGGTGCTGACCGTCCTCAACTTCGCCAGCGGCGCCAAGGGCGCGTTCGACATGCTGGTCCTGGTCACCACCTTCACCGCCACCGTCCCGTACCTGCTCTCCACCGCCGCCCAGCTCTACTGGCTGGTCCGCGGCGCGACCGACAAGGTCAGCACGCCCCACCTGGTCCGCGACGCCGTCCTCGGCCTCGGCGCCTTCGCGTTCTCCATCTGGCTCCTCGCCGGCGCCGGCTACGCCGCCGTCTACCAGGGCGTCCTCTTCCTCTTCGCCGGCATCCTGGTCTACGTCTGGCTCGCCGGCCGCCGCCGGGGCGACGGCTCGACGGGCGACGCCGCCGACGCCTGCGACACCACCGACACCGCTGTCGCTTCCTGACCCGAACGGCCCGGCCGGGCGGCGGGGCACCGGGGCGGCGCCTACAGTCCGGAGCCAGGGGGTCACTCGAGCGAAAGGTGTCTACTGGCATGGCCGGAAAATTCGAGTTGTACACGGACGAGAGCGGGATGCACCGGTTCCGACTCAAGGCGAGCAACGGGTCGGTCGTGGTGACCGGCGACCCGTACGAGAGCAAGGACGACTGCCTCAAGAGCATCGAGTCGATCCGCAAGCTCGCGCCGTACGCGGAGCTCAAGGAGGCGGCCGGGTCGGCCTGAGGTGACACCACGTTGAACACGCGGGTCGGTGGTGCAAATCGCCGACCCGCGTTCGCTTGTACGACAGATCCCTTTGGCCGGAAGCATGCCGGGCGCGGACAGAACACTGACATGCGCGTCGTCATCGTCACCGAATCCTTCCCGCCCGAGGTCAACGGAGTCGCCCACAGCGTGCTGCGGACGGCCGAGCACCTGGTCCGCCGGGGCCACCGACCCCTCGTCGTCACCCCCGCGCCGGCGCGGGGCGCCCAGTGCCCGCCGCAGACCTTCGGTTCCGGCACCGAGGCGGAGCGGATCCCCGTGGTGCGGATCCCCTCGATGCCGCTGCCGGGGTACCCGCAGGTGCGGATCGCGCTGCCGAGCCGGCAGCTGACCGCCGCCGTCGCCGGGCACCGGCCGGACATCGTGCACCTGGCCAGCCCGTTCGTGCTGGGCGCGCGCGCAGTGCCGGTCGCGGCGCGGCTCGGGGTGCCCGCCGTCGCCGTGTACCAGACCGACCTGGCCGGGTACGCGCACGCCTACCGGGCCGGACGGGGGCTCGGGGAGGCCGCCGCCTGGCGGCGGATCCGGGCCGTGCACCGGGCGGCCGCCCGCACCCTGGCGCCGTCCACCCCGGCCGCGCAGGACCTCACCGCGCACGGGGTGCCCCGGGTGCGGCTGTGGCCGCGCGGGGTGGACTCGGTGCGCTTCCACCCGCGGCACCGCGACGAGGGGCTGCGCCGGGCGCTCGCGCCCGGCGGGGAGGTGCTGGTCGGGTACGTCGGGCGGCTGGCGCCCGAGAAGCGGGTCGACCTGCTGGCGGCGGCCTCCGCCCTGCCCGGGGTGCGGGTCGTGGTGGTCGGGGACGGGCCGTCGGCGCCCGGACTCAAGGCCTCGATGCCCGGCGCGGTGTTCCTCGGCCGCCGCACCGGCGAGGAACTCGCGCGCTGCTTCGCGACGCTGGACGTGTTCGTGCACACCGGCCCGCTGGAGACCTTCTGCCAGACCATCCAGGAGGCGATGGCCAGCGGCGTGCCGGTGATCGGCCCGGCCGCCGGCGGCCCGCTGGACCTGGTCGCCCACCGCCGCACCGGTCTGCTGGTGCCGCCCCGGGACGGCGCGGCGGTGGCCCGGGCGGTGGCCGAACTGGCCGCCGACCCGGCCCGGCGGGCCGCGTACGGGACGGCCGGGCGGGCCGAGGTGGCCGCCCGGACCTGGGAGGCGGTCGGGGACCTGCTGCTCCGCCACTACGACGAGGTGCTCGCCGAGCACCGGGGGCTGCCGCTGCCGCCCGCTCCCCCGTCCTCGACCTCGGTCGCCCCGGTGGTACCGGTCCTCCCGGAGGAGCTGTCGGCATGACCGACCCGCTGACCATCGTCCGGCTCGCCAACTTCGTCACCCCGGTCTCCGGCGGCCTGCGCACCGCGCTGCGCCACCTCGGCACCGGGTACCGTGCGGCCGGGCACCGACCGGTGCTGATCGTGCCCGGCGAACGCCGCACGGTGGAGGAGGCCGCGCAGGGACTGGTGGTCACCCTGCCCGGCCCGGTGCTGCCGGCCAGCGGCGGCTACCGGCTGCTCGCCGACCGGCGGGCGGTGGCCGCCGAACTGACCCGGCTCAGCCCCGACCGGCTGGAGGTCTCCGACCGGACGACCCTGCGCTGGACCGGCGCCTGGGCGCGGCGGCACGGCGTCCGCTCGGTGATGGTCTCGCACGAGAGCGCCACCGGGGTGCTGCGCACCTGGGGCATGCCCGGCCCCCTGGCCTCGGTGGCCGCCGACCGGCTCAACGCCGCGACGGCCCGCGCCTACGACTCGGTGCTCTGCACCACCGACTGGGCGGCGGCGGAGTTCCGCCGGATCGGCGTGCCCAACCTGGTCCGGGCCCCGCTCGGGGTCGACCTGGACGCGATGCGGCCGCTGCCGCCGGCCGAACGGGCGGCGGAGCGGGCCCGGTACGCGGCGCCGGACGACGCCTTGCTGGTGCTCTGCTCACGACTGTCGGCGGAGAAACGGCCCGAGCGGGCACTCGAGGCGCTGGCCCGACTGCGGGCGCGCGGGCTGCCCGCCGTCCTGGTGGTGGCCGGGACCGGGCCGCTGCGGGAGCGGCTGGCCGCCCGGGCCGCCCGGCTGCGGCTGCCGGTGCGCTTCCTCGGGCACCTGAACCGGCGCGAGGCGCTGGCCCGGCTGCTGGGCTGCGCGGACGTCGTGCTCGCGCCCGGGCCCGTGGAGACCTTCGGCCTGGCCGCGATGGAGGCGCTGGCCTGCGGCACGCCCGTCGCGGTCAGCCGTTCCTCCGCGCTCCCCGGGCTGATCGGGCTCGCCGGGGTGGCCGCCGTCGACACCGGGGCCGGATTCGCCTGCGCCGTCCGCGAGTTGCTGAGGCGGCCGGAGGGGACCCGGCGCGCGGCCGCTCGGGCGCAGGCCGAGCGGTACGGCTGGTCGACCGCGGTGGCGGCCTTCCTGGCAGCGCATGGTGTACGGAACTCCGAAGCGGCCGAGGGGGGTTGGGATGAGCGTGCTGGACACCGGGCCTGACCGGGAGGCGGAGGAACGACCGGCGTCGGGCGAACTGCTGCGCTTCGTCGCGCTCGGGGACTCGCTCACGGAGGGGATCGGGGACCAGGTCGGCGAGGAGTGGCGCGGCTGGGCCGCCGTGCTGGCGCACACGCTGGCACCCGGCGGTCGGGAGGTCGAGTTCACCAACCTGGCGTACAGCGGGGCACTGACCGCCGACCTGACGACACGTCAGCTCCCGGCGGCGCTGGCCGCGCGGCCCCGGCTCGCGGCCGTGGTGGTCGGCGGCAACGACACCCTGCGGGCGGGCTTCGACATCCGGCGCACCACCCTGGAACTGGACGACACCCTGGGTGAACTCTCCGCCCACGGAGCCGTGTTGCTGACCGCCTGCCTGCCCGACCCCGGCACCCTGCTCCGGCTCCCGGCGCCGCTCGCCCGCCCCCTGGCACGCCGGATGCGGGCGGTCAACACCGTGGTGCACGCGCTCACCGCGCGGCACCGGGCGGTACACCTGCACATCGCCGACCTGCCCTGGTGCGCGCAGCGCGGACTCCTGAGCGTCGACCGCCTCCACCCCAGCGCCGAGGGACACCACCTGATCGCCCGCCGCTTCCACGACCTGCTCACCGAAGCCGGCCATCCACTCGGCCCGCCACCCGCCACCGAAGCCGCCGAACCCCCGCCGGGCCTGGCCGCCGACCTGTGGTGGATGGCCACCAAGGGCACCCGCTGGGTCATCGCCCGCAGCACCGACCTCCTGCCGGGCCTGCTCGCCCTGGCGGCGGCCGAGGGCCTCGCCCGCCTCCGCGGGGCGAGCGGGCGGCACGACGAGCAGATGGCCCGGGCGGCGGCGCAGGCGCTGGCGTCGCTGGGGTGAGGCGACGGCCCTGGCGGGTTGATCGACGTGGCGCCCCGGGGGAACCATCACTGCGGCCGGGGATGTCGTCCCCGGGATGGACCATTGTCGTGCGGCAGAGTCGCGGAGGAGTGCTCGGTGGAGGAGTGCGTGACGGAGGGAGCCGGGGTGGAAGCGTCGAAGGCGCGGGGGCGGGAGGTCCTGGCGGCGGCCGGGGTGCTGTTCCCCGATGAGCGGGGGCGGCTGCTGGTCGTACAGCTTCCGTACGATCGGCGGCATCCGGTGGCGATCCCGGGTGGCGGGTGGGAACCGCAGGACCGGTCGCCGAGGGAGACCGCCGTACGGGAGGTCGAGGAGGAGCTGGGGTTCACCCCCAGGTTGGGGCCACTGGCCTGTGTCGACTGGGCGGTGTCGAGCCGCCGGCCACCGATCGTCGCGTACCTGTACTGGGCGGAGCCGCTGACCGCCGAGCAGGTGGCGGCCATCCGGCCGGACGCCGCGGAGATCGGGGCGTGCGCCTGGGCCACGACGGAGGAGGTGGGGCACGCGCTCGCGCCCCGGCTGTCCCGGCGAGTGACGGCCTGTCTGCGGGCGCCGCGCGCGGCCGGCCCGCTGGAGCTGGAGGACAGTCGGCCCGTCGGGCACACGCTCGACCACGTGACGACGGACGGGCCCGTACCCGAGTACATCGGGCTGGCCGCCGTGCCGACGCCGGACGGCGTGTCCCCCTTCCAGCCGGCGCCGCCGATGGACCGGGACACCTACTACGCCACCCGGCCGCGGATCCGGGCGAAGGCGCGGGCACTGTTCACCGACGGTGACGGGCGGGTGCTGCTGGTGCGGTTGCGGCCGTGGGACGGGCCGCGCGGGAAGGTGCCGTACTGGACGCTGCCGGGCGGCGGGGTCGAGGCGGACCGGGAGGGGCCGCGGGCGGCTGCCCGGCGGGAGATCCGCGAGGAGCTGGGGTGGGAGGTCGAGCCCGGGCGGCTGCTGGCGCTGGACTGGCTGCCGGGGACGGCGGCGGACCCCGGTGCCGATCCGGCGACCGGCCGGGACACCGCCGTGCTGGTGTACGTGTACGACGGCGGCACGGTGACGCAGGAGCTGCTCGGCTCGATCACCCTGCAGGAGCAGGAGTTGGTGGAGTGGCGGCTCTGCGACCCGGCCGAGGCGCGGGCGCTGCTGAACGGGCCGTCCTGGGACCGTACGGCCGCCGCGCTGGCCGCCCGGGAGCGGGTGGGCGGACCGGTCGAGCTGGTACGCGGGCGGGCGGTGGGTCAGGACGTGGCCGGTGGCTGACACTGGGGGCGTGCGGAACGGGATCGGTGAGGTGCTGGCCGGTCGGCGGGTGACGACGGTGAGCGGCGGCGACCGGCTCGACCTGCGGCTCGACGGACCGGTGACCGTCCGGGTGACACACGAGTTCCGCTTCGCGGTGCCGTCCTTCACCGCGCCGGCGGAGGTCGAACACTACTTCCCGGCGCTCGCCTTCCGTCCGACCCCCACCCTGCTGGCGCTGGTCGGCCGGACCGTCGACACCGCCCGGATCACCCTGGCCGGCGGCCTGGAGCTGGGCTTCGCCGAGGGCGGTGCGCTGTCCGTTCCGCCGCACGCCCTGCTCGCGCCGTGGAGCGTGCGGACCGCCGAGGGCGCGGTGTGCGCGGGCCTGCCGGGCGGCGAGGTGCGGTGGACGGAGCCCGGCGGGGCCTGAGCCGCCGCCGGGGTCTCGTCCTGCGCGGTCCGGACTCAGACCTCCAGGTCGGCCTCGACCTTGGTGAGCTGGTGGCGCGCCATCGCCAGGTTGGCGCGCCCCTTGTCCAGCGCGAGGTAGAGGAACAGGCCCTTGCCGGTGCGGCCGGTGAGCGGGCGGATCAGGTGGTACTGGCTGGACAGGGTGATCAGGATGTCCTCGATGCCGTCCTGGAGACCGAGCATGTCCATGGTGCGCATCTTGGCGCGCACCACGTCGGTGTTCCCCGCCGCGGCGACGTTGAGGTCCAGGCCGCCGGGGCCGTCCAGGGTGGCGAGCGCCATGCCGCTGTTGTAGTCGACGAGGGCGGCGCCGATGGCGCCTTCGATCGTGGTCATGGCCTGCTTGAGCGCGCCGGCTGCGTCGGTCATTTCTTTCAACTCCTGTTGGTTGGTGGGGTGGTGGGTTCAGCTGGGTGAGGTCGTTTGGATCGGTCGGGCCGGTTGACCCGACCGCGGTTTCGGGTGGTCGGTCGGTCCGGTGGTCGGGGTCAGCCCACGTCGCGCGGGTCCTTGGGCACCAGGGCGTCGTTGAGCAGTCCGGCGATGCGCCGCGCGCAGCGGCGGGCCTCCAGGTGGAGCCGGCCGACGTTGACGTCCGGGTGCGCCAGCAGGGTCAGCACGCAGCTGCCGCCGGCGGCGTAGGTCGCGACGTAGCCGTGCTCTCCGCGTACCAGCGATTCGCGGAACTCGCCCTGGCCGGTGGTGTCGGCAAGCCGTTGGGCCAGCGAGAGCGAGGCCGCCGTCATCGCGGCGAGCCCGGAGGGTTCGGTCCCGTGGGTGTCGTGGGCGACCAGCAGGCCGTCCACGCTGGCCACCAGGCCGCCCGCGAGGTGCGGGACGCGCCGCTTGACGGCGCGGATTTCGGCGAGCAGCTCGGTCTCCAAGGCGATCAGTTGTCTCCTTCCGACACGCTGCTTGAGCGCCCGCCTCATGGCCGGTACGGCGGGGTCGCGGGCGGAGGGTTGCTCAAAGTCGGGCCTCCAGAAGGTCTCGGACCCGGGTCAGCAGCGCGATGTCCGGGTCGGGGACGGTCAGCGGGTGGGCCGCTGCCGTGGCGGGCGGGCGGGCGGGACGGGTGGGCGCGGCGGCTGCGGCTTCCCGGTGGACAGCTGCCGCGGCACCACGGAGGGTCGCCCCGGGGACCCGGCGGTGCAGGCCCCCGGCCGCTCCGCGCCCTCCCTGCGGGGGGACTTCGGGCTTCGCGGCCGTCGGCGCGGCGTGCCGCGGGGCGTCGGGGCGGGGCGCGTCGGGCCGGGGAGCCTCAGGTCGCGGGGAATCGGGCCTGGGGGCCTCGGGCCGCGGGGCGTCGAGCAGTCCGGCGGCGGCCAGGCGGCGGACGTCCGCCGTCACGCCGAAGCCGGAGCGGCCGAGCAGCCGGGCCAAGTCCGCCGGGGTTCTTCGGCCGTCGGCGTGGTCCAGCAGTTCGCGCCGGCGGCGGCCGGGCGGACGGTGGGAGGGCCGCCGAGTGTGCTCGACCGGGCGGACGGGAGCGGTGTCGAGCTGCGGCCACGGCCAGATCCGGTCGAGGAGTCGACTCCGCCGTTCGACCTCACGGTGCAGCCGCGCCGGGTCGACCGCCGCCACCGGTCCGAGCCAGTGCCGGACCTCGGGCTCGAACCGCCAGGTGCCGCCCGCCCGGTCCGCCAGGGTGAAGTAGGCGGCGTCGAACAGCGTTCCCAGGTGGCCGAGTTCGAGCTCGCCCCGGGTGAGCAGCCCGCGTTCGACCAGCGCCTCGCCGACCCGGCCCCGGGGGCCGTGGAGGCGGAGGAGGTCCGCCCAGCCCTCGGGGGTGATCCGCCCGCAGCCGGTGAGCAGGTCGGCCAGGCCGGGTGCGAGCGGGGACTCGGCGGCGGTCACCTGGCCGTCGACCAGGTGGAGGCTGCCGAGCGGGCCGTACAGGGCACCGGTGGCGCGGCGGGCGGCGAGCAGGGCGACCGCCTCGCCCGGGGTCCTCGGCCGGACGGGTCCGGCCGGCGCGACGGGTCCGGTCGGTGCGACGGGTCCGGTCGGTGCGACGGGTCCGGTCGGTGCGACGGGTCCGGTCGGCATCGTCGATTCCGTTCGTTCCGTCGCGGTTGGGGCGGTGGCGGGCTTGGCCGAGGGGGTCGAGGCGGTGGCGCACTTGGCCGTGAGCGGATTGGCGGTGGGGGGATCGGTCATCGGGGGCTTGGTCACGGGAGGCTTGGTCACGGGGGGCTTGGTCATGGGGGGCGGGGCGGCGGAGGGCGCGGCGGTCACGCGAGCCGCCAGCGGGGGGTGCCCGTCCGGCGGGCTGGCCGGAATGGGGTGGTCCGTACGGGCGTCACGCTCACCCCAGCACCAGCTCTTCGGCGAGCGCCTGGAGGCGGAAGCGGGCGACGGCGAGGTTGCCCTCCACACGGTCCAGCCAGAGGTGCAATACCAGACGGCTGTCGAAGACGGTGTCAATGAAGCGGATCAGGTGATAACTGCGGCCCGCGGTGACGATGATGTCCTCCAGCGGCGACCGCCGGTCCTCCGCCACGGTGAACGTCTGACTCTCAACGGCCGCGCGTACCAGGTCGGTTGCCTCGGCAGCCGAGGTCTCGTGCTCGCCGGTCGGGCTGTCTCCGAGGCTGCCGAGGGCGAGTCCGCTACCCCAGTCGACCAGGCTCGCGGCGCGGGCGCCGGCGATCGCCATCGCTCCGGAGAGACATTCGTCGATACCCGGCACACCGGCTCCTTCGCGGGGTCTGGGGTGGCCGGCCGCAGCGCGGTTCCGGCCGGATCGCCACCAGCAGTGGCAGGTTCGACACGGAAGGCTACTGCCGGTTTCCATATGACGAACATTCCAATGGCATATTCACACCGGAAGCAGCAAATTCCAGCCAAGGTGTGACGATGCGTCAGCCTTGCCTGATCGGCAGAGTCGCTGGCCAGTCGGCCGTCGTCGAACGCCGCCCGTCAGCCACCTGGCACGGGACCTTGGCTGATACCGGACTGAGCGACAGGGTTTCGGAGGCGAAAGTGCGATAAGAGGACGCGAGCGATGGAGCGTCGACGCCGGGCAGTCGTGTCGGTCGAGACCAGGGCGGACGGGTCGAGTCCGGGCGGACACGACGAAGGGGCTCGTTCCGCTGGACGGAACGAGCCCCTTCGGGTGGAGCGCCAGGCCCGGGTCGCACGGACTCTTCCTACTGAAAGTAGGACGTGCTCTGGTAGCACCGCTGACGCCTGTTCGAGAGATCCCCGCTTCGGAAGATCATTTCCTCTCGACGGGAAGAACAGTAGCAGCTCATCACCCCTGATCAGAAATCGCCGCCGGTCGAACGTCACCGCTCCGCCGGACCCGGCTCACGCTCGGCCCAGCGGCGCCCGGTAGCCGGCGGTCAGGGGTGCGGGCCCACTCACACCTGGCCGACGGCCTCGGCAAGCAGTCGGTAGGAGTCGAGCAGCTCGGCGCGGTCGTAGGTGCTGGTCACGACCAGGAACTCGTCCGCGCCCGTGCGCGCCACCAGGGCGGCGAGCTCGGCGGCGGCCTGCTCCGGGGTGCCCGCGATGTGGCCCTTCAGTGACTGCTCGAACGCGGCCCGCTCGCGCGCGCTCATCGCCCGCGCCAGGATCTCGGCGGCCGGGGCCAGCGGCGGGAACTCCCCGTGGGTGCGGGAGTACGCACCGGCCCAGGCCTCCGGGACGAGCAGGTCGCGCGCCCGCTCCTCGGTCTCGGCGACCGCGACCGTGCCCGACACCACCACGTACGGCTCGGCGGCCTGCGCGGAGGGGCGGAACCGGGTGCGGTAGCGGTCGATCGCCCCGAGCATCCGGTCCTCCCCGCGGGCGGCGGCGATGACCAGCGGCAGCCCGGCGTCGGCGGCCAGGTCGGCGCCCGCACCGGTGGCCAGGACGAAGGCCGGGACGTGCAGGCCCTCGGCCGGCCGGGCGTGGACGTCGCGGTGCACCCGCTGCGAGCCGTCGAAGTAGCCGAGCAGTTCGGCCAGCTGGGCGCCGAAGTCGTCCGCGGCGTCCTTCTCCCGCCCGAGCGCCCGCCGGACACCGTCGGTGAAGCCCACCGAACGGCCGAGCCCCATGTCGATCCGCCCTGGAACAGTGCCGCCAGCACCCCGAACTGCTCGGCCACCACCATGGGTTGGTGGTTCGGCAGCATCACCCCGCCGGTGCCGACCCGGATCCGTGTGGTGGCGGCCGCCACCGCCGCGGCGAGCACCGTCGGCGCCGAACCGGCCACCCCGGGCACGCCGTGGTGCTCGGAGACCCAGACCGGTGGTACCCCAGCCGGTCGATCTCCCGGGCGAAGGCCACCGTGTCCCGCAGCGCCTGCGCCGGCTCCTCGCCCCGTCTGGTGCGGGAGCGGTCGAGGACGGAGAGCCTGGTCGGGGGCGTAGCGCTGGTCACGTCGGTGGACAACACCCACCCGCCGCGCGGGCATTCCCCGCCGGGCCGAGGCCGCCTCGCACGACCCCGGCCCGCCGCCTCGGGCCCCCGGGACCGGCCGCGAGCCTCAGTCCGTCACCGCGAAGTCCCACGCCGCGCCCAGCCGGTGGAGCGAGTCCCGACCGGGGATCCCGTCCGCGGCCCCCGCCGTGTAGCCGCACCGCCGCTGCCAGCCCGCGTACGCGGTGACCGTACTACTGCCGTAGGAGCCGTCCACCCAGCGCTGTTCGAGCAGTCCCTCGTCCGCCAGCGCCTGTTCGACGATCGCCACCTCGGCCCCGTACGTCAGGTGCCCCTGCTCGCCCCCCGGATCGCTGCGCGCCGCCGCCACCACGTGTGCCAGCGAGACGGTGCGCGGCCCGGGCAGGTAGCCGAGCAGCCGCCGCAGCGAGGCCTCGCCGGGGACGCCGTCCGCCGCCTGCCCCGTGTAGCCCAGGCTCCGCTGGTAGTCCGCGTAGTTCTCGGTGTCCGCGTCCGTCCAGTCCGGCCCGGGCCCGGAGTGGTAGTGGACGCCGAAGCCGTGCCCGACCAGCGCCCGCCCGACGGTGGTCACCTGGTAGCCGTGGGCGCCGTAGCCGTACGCCAGGCCGTTGATGCCGACCTGGTACCGGGCCGGGGTGGAGTCCCCCGGCGGGGGCGGGGAGCCGGAGCCGGCGGTGAACGCGGGCCAGGAGCCGGGGTCGGTGTGGTCGTTGAAGGGCACGTGGGCGTGCGCGTACCAGCCGCCGCGGGTCTCCCAGACGCCCTCGTCACGGTGGGATGAGAAGTCGGTCGGACGGCCCATCGGCCACACGTCGGGCACGCCCCAGGAGGAGATCCAGGCGTGGATCCGGTCCCAGCCCGCGCACGGGGTGTCGACCAGTCGCGGGTAGACGGCGCCCTGGTAGCGGCAGTACGGGAAGAACACCGCCTCGATCTGGATCACCACCCGCCCGGCGCGGTTGGTGCGGGTCGGGCTCTGGGCCGGGCTGAGCAGGCTCTTCGAGCGGGAGTCGGCCGGGAACAGCTGCGTCGCACGACCGCTGAACGGGTCCCAGACCAGGTGCGGCGCGTCACCGGCGCCGCTGCCGGTGAAGTACCCGACGAGGTCCTCGTAGCTGCACCAGTCCTGCGGTGCGGCGGCGGTCGCGTTGCGGTCCCAGGTGATGTGCGCGATGGCCTTCGGCGGGTACTGCTGGTCGGTCGGCGCGTGGTCGCCGAGGTCGTGGATCTCGGCACCGGGCAGCCACAGCTCGGGCATGCGGACTCCTCCGAACGGCGTAAGGACGTCACTCGGAAGTATCGGCACGTCCGCGTTCGGGATTGACCCCGGCGGCGAGATGCGCGACGGCGAACCGCCGGGTCTCGCTCTGACATTCGGATCATCGACAGCAATTCGCCACCGCGTGCGAGCCGCTCGCGCTCGGGGGTGCGTTCCACACCGCCCACGGCGACCGCCCGGTCGAACCGAACCCGCCGTTCGTCCCCGACGTCCGGGGGCGGTTGCAGTTGCGTCTCCGTTCAGCTCGACGGGGGTGTGGAGCGGCCGCCGGTCCGGGATCGTAGGGGCAACGACTCGTGCGGCGGGGGGAGTTGCCATGGGGGACGACCGGGACTTGGTAGCGGGCGTGGTGGGGGCGCTGGTCCGGCTCGCTCAGGGGACGGCCGGCGGGCCGGGGCAGGCGGTGGCCGAGGTGGTGCGGGCCCGGTTGCGGCTGATGCCGGAGGGGGCGCGGGCCGTGGCTGCGCTTGAGGCGAGCCCCCACGATCCGCGGGCTCGGGAGGGGCTGACCTCCGCCGTCACCCGACTGCTGGCCACCGACGTGGCGTTCGCCCAGTACGTGGCGACCACCGACCTCGGAAGACCCGCCGACCCGACGACCGTCCAGCTACGGGTGGGTCCGGAGGCGGATCCGGCGACCGTCCAGCTGCGAACGGACTCCTCGGGCCCGAGCACCGTCCAGCTCCGGGTCGATCCGGCGGTCGCCCATGCCCAGGCCCTGGCCGCCCGGCGCGGCAACACCGCGATCATCATCGCGCTGGCGCTGGTCCTGATCGCCGCCGTGGTCGCGCTCGGGATCCACCTCGGTTCGCGCCCGCTGCTGCGCCCCAACGGCCCCGACTTCGCCCACGCCGCGCGGACCATCCGCGACCCCGCGCGGGTGCAGGGGGTGCTGCCGGACGTAGCGGCCATGCCGGGCGGCTGGCAGGTGGAGAGCGGGCCGCGGTCCGGGACCGGTTCCGGGGCCGACGTGCCCTGTCTGCTCCCGGACGCCTGCGACCAGCAACTCGCCTACGCCACCGTGACCTTCCGTGCCGCACCCGTCCAGTCTGTGCAGTTCACCGTGGTCACCTTCGCCTCCCCCGAGACGGCCGGCCGGGCCTTCGCCGGCGGGCTCGCCCTCGTCGACGGCGAGGGCGAGGGCGAGGGCGAGGGCGAGGGCGACGCGACTGCGGTGACCATCCCGTCGATCGGCGACCAGAGCGCCGCCCGGGAGCGCGGTTCGTCCATGGCGGAGGCGCTGGTCCGGGTCGGCTCGACGTTGCTGTACGTACGCGACCAGGGCCCGGGTGCGGCCGTCGCGACGCCCGCCCTGACCCTGTTCGCCCGGCTGCTCGCCGAGCGCGCCCAGCAGGCCCAGGACGGCCACACCCCGAATGCGGACTTCCACGCCGACGCCACCTGACCGACGAGGAGACCGCAGCACGGCGGCACCACACGCCCCACACGCCCCGCAGGCCCCACCCGGCCTGCGGGGCGTTCCGTCTGCCGCCGCGCCCGCCACCCGACGCCCGACCGCCCCCGTCCCCCGAATGCATGTATCGCTCTCTTGACTGGCGTCACGAGCGCGCCATACTGGCTCTACTCCCGCTCGCACGATGAGGTGCCCGCCCATGGAGCTCTCCCCCTCAGCACATGTGGACACGTTCAGCCGCGACCATCTCCCACCCTTCGACCAGTGGCCCGAACTCCTCTTCGAACTACCGGAGTTGGCCTACCCCGACCGCCTGAACTGCGCGGCCGCCCTGCTCGACGACACGATCGCCCGTCTCGGCCCCGACCGCCGCTGCCTGCTCACCCCCACCGACCGGTGGAGCTACGGCGAGCTGCGCGACCACGCCGACCGGATCGCCCGGCTGCTGACCGATGACCTGGGCCTCGTCCCCGGCAACCGGGTGTTACTGCGCGGCCCCAACACCCCCTGGTTGTCGGCCTGTTGGCTCGGCGTCCTGAAGGCCGGCGGGGTGGTCGTCACCACCATGCCGCTGCTGCGCGCCACCGAGCTCACCGAGCTGATCCGAGTGGCCCGGCCCACCGTCGCCCTGTGCGACCACCGCTTCCTCGCCGAACTCCACCGGGCGAACGCCCCCGACCTGCGCGTACTCCCCTTCGGCGGCACCGGCCCCGAGGACCTCACCGTACGCTCCGCGACCCAGCCGAGCGGCTTCACCGCCGTACCGACCGCCGCCGACGACGTCGCGCTGATCGCCTTCACCTCCGGAACCACCGGCCGCCCCAAGGCCACCCTGCACTTCCACCGCGACGTGCTGGCCAACGCCGACACCTTCTCCCGCCACCTGCTCCGCCCCACCCCCGACGACCTGTTCGCCGGCACCCCGCCGCTCGGCTTCACCTTCGGCCTCGGCGGCCTGCTGGTGTTCCCGCTGCGGGCCGGCGCCGCCAGCCTGCTGCTGGAGCAGGCCACGCCCGACCAACTCGCCGAGCAGGTGGCCCGCCACGGCGTGAGCGTGCTGTTCACCGCGCCGACCGCCTACCGGACGATCCTGGCCGCCGGGCTGGCCGACCGGCTCGCCGGCGTGCGGCGCTGCGTGTCGGCCGGCGAGCCGCTGCCCGCCGCCGTCTGGGAGGCCTTCCACGAGGCCACCGGGAAGCGGCTGATCGACGGCATCGGCGCGACCGAGCTGTTGCACGTGTTCATCTCGGCCGCCGACCAGGACATCCGCCCGGGCTCCACCGGCCGCCCCGTGCCCGGCTACCGGGCGACGATCCTGGACGAGCACGGCGACCCGGTGCCGGACGGCCGGCCCGGCCTGCTCGCGGTCAAGGGCCCGACCGGCTGCCGCTACCTGGACGACGAGCGCCAGCGCGGCTACGTCCGCAACGGCTGGAACCTCACCGGAGACACCTACGTCCGCGACCGGGACGGCTACTTCTGGTACCAGGCGCGCCACGACGACATGATCGTCTCGGCCGGCTACAACATCGCCGGGCCCGAGGTGGAGCAGGCGCTAGCCGGCCACCCCGCGGTGGCCGACAGCGCCGTCGTGGGTGCGCCGGACGAACGGCGCGGCACGGTGGTCAAGGCGTACGTGGTGCTGCGCGAGGGCGTGTCCGCCGGGCCGGAGACGGTCAAGGAGCTCCAGGACCACGTCAAGCGCACCATCGCACCGTACAAGTACCCGCGCGCCGTGGAGTTCGTCACCGAGCTGCCGCGCACCCCGACCGGCAAGCTGCTGCGCGTCGAACTCCGTAGGAGGTCCGCCCTGAAACCCGCCAGCGTCACCATCGAGCGCCGGGTCGAGTGGTCCGACACCGACGCGGCCGGGCACTACCACTTCTCGGCCGTCCAGCGCTGGGCCGAGGCCGCGGAGGCGACGCTGCTGCGCCGGCTCGGGCTGGCCGAGCTGTTCGGGCGGATCCCCCGGGTGCACTTCGAGGCGGACTACCGCGAGCGACTCTGGTTCGGGGACGTGGTCCGCACCGAGCTGCGGGTGCTCCGGGTCGGCGGCTCCTCGCTGCACTACGCCTTCGAGGTGCACGGCCCGCAGGGGCTGGCCGCCAGCGGCCGGATGTCGGTGGTGCACGCCGCCCCGCACTCCAAGGGCGCCGAGCCCTGGCCCGCACCGGTGCGCCGGGCGCTGACCGAGGCCGGACCTCAGCAGGCGGAGGTGCTGGCGTGACCACCGGAGCAGGCGTGACCACCGGAGCAGGCATGACGGCCGGGGCCGACATGACGGCCCCGGCCCGCCGGATCGCGGTGATCGGCGCCGGCCCGGGCGGGCTCTACTTCGCCGCCCTGGCCAAGCAGTTGGCACCGCACCGGGAGATCACCGTGTTCGAACGGGACGCCCGGGAGGACGAGTTCGGCTTCGGCGTGGTCTTCTCCGACGAGACCCTGGACGGCATCGCCCAGGCCGACCCGGCGGTCTTCGCCGCGATCAGCGCCGAGTTCGCCCGCTGGAGCGACATCGACATCCGCTACGCCGGGCAGGTCCGCACCAGCGGCGGCCACGGCTTCGCCGCCCTGGACCGCAACCGCCTGCGCGCCATCCTGCAACAGCGCTGCGCGGAGCTGGCGGTGGACGTGCGCTACCGCACGCCCGCCCCACCGGTCGAGCAGCTGTCAGCCGAATACGACCTGGTGGTGGCCGCCGACGGCATCCACTCGGCCACCCGGGCGGCCCACCCGGACGCCTTCCGCACCGAGCTGGACGAGCGGGACTGCCGCTACATCTGGCTCGCCACCGACCAGGTCTTCGAGGCCTTCACCTTCATCGTCGAGGAGTTCGACTTCGGCGTCCTGCAGGTGCACGCCTACCCGTACAGCCCGACCCGCTCCACCTTCATCGTCGAGATCGCCGAGGACGCCTGGCGCCGCGCGGGTTTCGAGGCCTTCGCCGCCCGGGAGTCGGCACGCGGCGAGAGCGACGAGGAGAGCGTGAACCGCTGCGCCGAGTTGCTCGCCGGCCACCTGGACGGCCACCGGCTGATCCCCAACGCCTCCCGCTGGATCCGCTTCACCACGGTACGGAACGCCAGTTGGCGCCACCGCAACGTGGTGCTGCTCGGTGACGCCGCGCACTCCGCGCACTTCTCGATCGGCTCGGGCACCAAGCTGGCCCTGGAGGACGCCCTCGCCCTGGCCGCCGCGCTGAGCGAACAGCCCACCCTGGACGGCGCCCTGGCCGCCTACGAGGACGAGCGCCGGCCGGTGGTCGAGTCCACCCAGCGGGCCGCGCAGGCCAGCCTGGAGTGGTTCGAGACCGTCGGGCGGCGCACCGGGCAGGGCATCGACCAGTTCGCCTTCAACCTGCTCACCCGCAGCCGCCGGGTCACCTACAGCAATCTGCGCGCCCGCGACCCCGCCTTCGTGGACGCGGTGGACGCCGCCGTCGGCGGCTCGCCCGGGGTGCCGCCGACGTTCCGGCCGCTGAAGCTCGCCGCGCTGGAGCTGCGCAACCGCGTCGTGGTGCCCCCACTCGCCACCTTCACCTCCCCCGACGCGCTGCCCAGCGCCTTCGACCGGGCCCAGCTGACCGCCCACGCGCTCGGCGGCGCCGGACTGGTGCTCGCCGGGATGACGGCCGTCAGCCCCGAGGGCCGGGCCACCGACCGCTGCCCCGGACTGTGGAGCGACCGCCAGGAAGCGGCCTGGAGCGAACTCCGCGACGCCGTACGGGCGGTGAGCGACACCCCGGTCGGCCTCCAGCTCACCCACGCCGGCCGCCGGGCCGCGACGACCGTGCCGGGACCGGACGGCATCGGCCGCCCGCTCGCCGAGGGCTGGCCGCTGCTCGCCGCCTCGCCACTGCCCTGGGACGCCGAGAGCCCGACCCCGCACGAGGCCAATGAGATCCAACTCGCGGCCGTCACCGCCGACTTCGCCGCCTCCGCCGAGCGGGCCGCCCGGGCCGGATTCGACGTGCTGGAGCTGCAGTTCGGCCACGGGCACCTGCTCTCCTCCTTCCTCTCCCCGCTCACCAACCACCGCACCGACCACTACGGCGGCCCGCTCGCCCACCGGCTGCGGCTGCCGCTCGAGGTGCTGGCCGCCGTCCGCGCCGTCTGGCCCGCCGGCCGGCCGCTGCTGGTGCGGATCTCGGCCGCCGACTGGGCCCCCGGCGGCACCACCGAGGCCGAGGCGGTGGCGATCTGCCGCGCGCTGGCCGACGCCGGCGCGGACGCCCTGGACGTGTCCACCGGCGAGGTCGTCTCGCACCAGCGGCCGCCGTACGGACGCGGCTACCAGACGCCGTTCGCCGAACTGATCCGCGCCGCCACCGGGCTGCCCACCGTCGCGGTCGGCGCGATCTCCGGGCACGACGACGCCGACTCCGTGCTGCTGGCCGGCCGCGCCGACCTGGTCGCGATCGGCCGGGCCCACCTCCACGACCCGCTCTGGACCCTGCACGCCGCCGCCGACCAGGGCTACACCGGACCGGGCGCCCGCTGGCCCGAACCCTGGCGGGCAGGCAGCCGCAAACCGCCGGGCCCCGGCGCCGACCGGGTCGCCCCGCGGCTGCACCTGCTGCGCGAGCCCGCCCCGCCCGTCCACCGCCGCTGGCTGCCCGTTCGAGCCGAGGAGTGAGCATGCCGGACCTGCCCCACTTCACGGCCGCCGCCGTGCAGGCCGCCCCGGTCTACCTGGACCCGGCCGCCACCGTGGACAAGGCCGTCGCCCTGATCCACGAGGCCGCCGGCCACGGCGCCGAACTGGTGGTCTTCCCCGAGGTCTTCGTCCCCGGCTACCCCTACTGGAACTGGACGATGACCCCGGTGCAGGGCTCGCCCTGGTACGAGCGGCTCTATCGCGCCGCCGTGGACGTCCCCGGCCCGTACGTGGACACCCTGCGGGCCGCCGCCCGGCAGACCGGGGTGGTGCTGGTGATCGGCGTCAACGAGCGCGGCCGGCACAGCCTCGGGGTGCTGTACAACACCCTGCTGATCATCGGCTCGAACGGCGAACTCCTCGGCGTGCACCGCAAACTGGTACCCACCTGGGCCGAGAAGCTGACCTGGACCCAGGGCGACGGCAGCTCGCTGAAGGTCCACCGCACGGCCGTCGGCCCGCTCGGCGCGCTGGCCTGCGGGGAGAACACCAACACCCTGGCCCGCTTCACCCTGCTGGCCCAGGGCGAACTGGTCCACGCGGCAAGCTACATCGCCCTGCCGGTGGCCCCCGAGGACTACGACATGGCCGAGGCGATCGCGCTGCGCGCCGCCGCCCACTGCTTCGAGGGCAAGCTGTTCACCGTGGTCTCCTGCTCCACGATCTCACCCGAGATGGTGGAACTGATCGCCGGCGAGGACCAGCAGGTCCGCAAGCAGCTCGCCCGCCCGCGCAACGCGCTCTCCGGCATCTTCGGCCCGGACGGCCGGGCGGTCACCGAGCCGCTGGTGGACGAGGAGGGCATCGTCTACGCCGAGATCGACCTCGGCCGCTGCATCCAGCCCAAGCAGATGCACGACATCGTCGGCCACTACAACCGCTTCGACGTGTTCCGGCTGCACGTGGACAACCGCCCGCTGCGGCCCCTGGTACTCCCCGAGGAGGAGACATGACCGGCGACAACAGCTACGACGACGACCGGATCGGCCGCGCACGGGTCAACGACAGTCCCGAACTGCTCGCCTACTACGAGGAGTTGGCCAAGCACGAGGCCGGCGCCCTGTGGACGGTGGCGAACGAGATCGAGCCCTGGTACCCGCAGCCCCGCTCCGTCCCGGTGCTCTGGCGCTACGCCGACCTGCGCCCCCTGGTCCGCAAGGCGCTCCCCCTGGTGAAGGCCGACGACGCCGGCCGCCGGGTGGTGATGCTGGTCAACCCGGGCCGCCGCGAACTCAGCGCCGCCGTCGGCCTGTTGTACACCGGCCTACAGATCATGGGCCCCGGCGAGGCGATGACCGCGCACCGCCACCAGGCCTCCGCCCTGCGCTTCGTCCACGAGGGCGCCGGCGCCTGGACCGTCGTCGACGGACAGAAGCTCGAGGTCGGCCCGCGCGACTTCGCGATCACCCCCAACAACACCTGGCACGAACACGGCAACGAGGCCGAGGACAACCCGGTGATCTGGCAGGACGGCCTGGACATCCCGCTGGTCAACACTCTCGACGCCAACTTCTACGAGGTCCACCCCGAGCTCTACCAGCGGCCCGGCCCGGTGGTGAACTCCTCGCTGCTCAGCTACGGCGGCAACCTGCTCCCGTACGGCGTCGAGAAGTGGACCCGGCCGTACTCCCCGCTGCTCGGCTGGCCCTGGGAGCCCAGCTACCACGCGCTGTGCCAACTCGCCCGCGCCACCGAGGGATCGCCCTACGACGGCGTGGTGATGGAGTACACCAACCCGGTCACCGGCGGCTCGGTGATGCCCACCATGGCCGCCCACCTGCAACTCCTGCGCCCCGGCCAGGCCACCCGCGCCCACCGGCACACCGGCTCGGTGGTCTACACCGCGGCCAAGGGACGCGGCGTCTCGGTGATCGCGGGGCAGCGCTTCGAGTGGCAGCAGGGCGACATCTTCGTCGTCCCGTCCTGGGCCTGGCACGAGCACGCGAACCTCGACCAGGGCGAGGACGCCTGCCTGTTCTCCTTCAACGACTTCCCGGTGATGCACTCGCTCGGCCTCTACCGCGAGGAGGCCTACCCGGACCACGACGGACACCAGCCCACCACCGCCTCGTAACACCCGACACGGGAGCCCCGCCACCATGCACCTGCTGACCTACTGCGCCGACGGCGACGACACCCCGCGCCTCGGCGCCCGGATCGGCACCGACCGGGTCGCCGACCTGACCGCCCTCGCCACCGCCGCCGGGGCCCGACTCCCCAGCGACCTGCTCGGGTTGATCCGGGCCGGGGCGCCCGCGCTGGCCACCGCCCGCGAGCTGCTCGCCGGAACGCCGGACACCCGGCCGCTCGCCGAGGTCTCGCTGCGCGCCCCGCTACGTCCGGGCAAGATCATCGGCATCGGCCTCAACTACGTGGAGCACGTGGCCGAATCGCACCGCAGCCTGGACACCGAGCGCGAACTCCCGGACCGCCCGGTCCTGTTCGGCAAACCCGCCACCGCCGTCACCGGGCCGGGCCAGCCGATCCTGCACAACGCCGACCTCACCAAGCAGCTCGACTGGGAGTGCGAACTCGCGGTGGTGATCGGCGAACCCGCCTACCGGGTGGCCGAACAGGACGCCCTGCGGCACGTGTTCGGCTACAGCATCGTCAACGACATCAGCGCCCGCGACCAGCGCCGCTCCGGGCAGTGGTTCTTCTCCAAGGGCCAGGACAGCTACGCGCCGTTCGGCCCGGGCGTGGTCACCGCCGACGAGATCCCCGACCCCCAGCGGCTCGACCTCTCGCTGCGGGTCAACGGCGAGCCGCGACAGAACTCCAACACCCGGTACATGCTGTTCGGCATCGCCCGGCTGATCGCCGACATCTCCTCCGGCATGACCCTGGAACCGGGCGACGTGATCTCCACCGGCTCCCCCTCGGGGGTCGGCGCGGGGATGGTCCCGCCACAGTTCCTGCAGCCCGGCGACCTGGTCGAGGCCACCATCGAGCGGATCGGCACGCTCGCCAACCCCGTGATCGACGCCCGCTGAGCGCCCGCAGAGCGCCCGCAGAAAGGAGCACCCGCTGATGCCGACGTACCGGATCGGCCAGATCGTCCCGAGCTCCAACGTCACCATGGAGACCGAGGTCCCCGCCCTGCTGCGGGCCCGCGAGGCGGTCGCCCCCGAACGGTTCACCTTCCACTCCAGTCGGATGCGGATGACCAGGGTCACCCCCGAGCAACTGCGCGCCATGGACGCCGAGTCCGACCGCTGCGCCGCCGAACTCTCGGACGCCCGGGTCGATGTGATCGGGTACGCCTGCCTGGTCGCGGTGATGGCCACCGGCCCCGGCTACCACCGCGAGGCCGAGCAGCGGCTGCACCGGCGCACGGCCGAGAACGGCGCGCCCGCGCCCGTGGTCACCAGCGCCGGCGCCCTGGTCACCGGCCTGCACACGCTCGGCGCCAAGAAGGTCGCCATGGTCACCCCGTACCTGCGGCCACTGGCCCGTACGGTGGTCGACTACCTCGCCCAGGAGGGCATCGAGGTGCTCGACCACGCCGCCCTGGAGATCGCCGACAACCTCGACGTGGCCGCCCACGACCCGGCCCGGCTGCCCGCGATCGCCAAGGGCCTCGCGCACGCCGAGGCCGACGCCGTGGTGCTGTCCGCCTGCGTGCAGATGCCCTCGCTGTCGGCCGTCGAGGAGGCCGAGCAGCAGCTCGGCAAGCCGGTGGTCTCGGCCTCGATCTGCACCACCCACCAACTCCTGCGCGCCCTCGGCCTGCCCGCCTTCGCCCCCGGCGCCGGGCACCTGCTGTCCGGCGCTTACGAATAGCTGCCCGTGCGCGGTCACCTGCGCACAGGCTCCTGCGCGCGGACACCCGCGCCTGGAACGCGACACCGCCGCTATGATCACCACCAGCCGTCGGGGAGGAGGGCCCAGGCATGTCGGAGAGCGCGCCCCGGCCCAGCTCCCTGATCCACACCATCTACGGCGAGTACGTCCGCCGCCTCGGCGGCTGGATATCGATCGCCGACCTGATCGCGCTGATGGCCGAACTGGACGTCGACGGCCCGGCCGTCCGCTCGGCGATCTCCCGGCTGAAGAAGGCCGGCACCCTGCTCCAGGAACGCCGCACGGGCACCGGCTACCGGCTCGACCCCGCGATGGACCCGGTGTTCGAGGAGGGCGACCGGAGGATCTTCCACAGCCTGGAGCCTGCCGAACTCGCCGACGGCTGGGTGGTGGCGGTCTTCTCGGTGCCCGAGTCCGAACGCGCCCACCGTCACCAGCTGCGATCCCGGCTCAGCTGGCTCGGCTTCGGCAACGCCGCCCCCGGCGTCTGGCTGGCGCCCGCCCGACTTCTGCCCGACGCCCGCCGCCTGCTGGAGCGCCTCGGGCTGAGCGCCTACGTCCACCTCTTCCTCTCCGCCGAGTACGCCGGCTTCGCCGAACTCCGGACGGCGGTGGCGAGTTGGTGGGACCTCCCGGCGATCGAGGCGCAGTACGCGGCCTTCACCGACGCCTGGCGCCCGGTCGCCGAGGAGCTGCGCGGGCAGGAGCGGACCGACCCGGTCCAGGCGTTCCGGGACTACGTGCCGATGCTGACCGAATGGCGCCGGCTGCCCTATCTCGACCCCGGCCTGCCCGCGCCGCTGCTGCCCGCCGACTGGAACGCCGTCCCGGCCCGCGCCGTGTTCACCGAGTTGCACGGACGGCTCGCCGAGCCCAGTCTGCGATACGTCGAGAAGGTCACCGGGCTGTCCCACTCCCAGGAGCCGCCATGTCCGACGGAAAGACCGACCACTCCCCCGCCGACCTGCTGATCCGCGCCGCCGCCGTCCACACCCTCGACCCCGGCCGGGCCCCCGGCGAGCCGCCGCAGCGGGCGATCGCCGTCACCGGCGGCCGGATCACCGCCCTCTCCCCCGAGCCCGCCGGTCTGGACGACCTGATCGGCCCCGGCACCGAGGTGGTGGACGCCCCGGACGCGACGGTGCTGCCCGCCTTCGACGACACCCACACCCACCTGATCATGGCGGGCCACAGCGTCCACGGCGTCCCCGTCCACCGCACCCACGACCTCGCCGAGTTCCTCGACCTGATCCGCGAGCGCGCCGCCCGCACCCCCGCCGGGGAGTGGATCCGTACCACGGTCAACTGGCAGGAAGTGCTGCTGGCCGAGCAACGGCTGCCCACCACCGAGGAGTTGGACGGCGCCACCGCCGACCACCCGGTGCTGGTGCGCCGTGGCGCGTACAACATGGTGCTCAACTCGCCCGCGCTGCGACTGGCCGGGATCACCGATGCCACCGAGGCGCCGCCCGGCGGGGTGATCGAGCGCGACGACCGGGGGCGGCTGACCGGCCGGCTGATCAACCGGGCGATCGAGCCGGTCGAACGGGTGCTGCCGCGCCCGACCCTCGCCGAACGGATCGAGGGCCTGCGCGCGGCCTCCGCCGACTACGCCGCCACCGGGATCGGCACCGTACGGGACTGCCTGGTGCCGGTGGAGGACCTCGACGTGCTGCACGCGGCCCGCGCCGAGGGCGCGCTCGCCGTGCGGGTCCGGGCGCTGGTCTCCGGCTTCGCCGCCCGCACGCCGGAGCAGGTGGACGCGCTGCTGGATCAGATGGATGACTGGCGGGCGCAAGGCCGGGACGACGACCGACTCCGCTTGTGGGGGGTCAAGTTCGGCATCGACGGCGGCTTCGAGGCGGGCGCGCTGGAGGAGCCGTACCAGGGCCGGCCCTGCTACCACGGGCGGCTGCTCTGGGAGCCCGGGGACCTGCTCGCGGCGGTGGACCGGGCGGTCGGGCGCGGCTGGAGGGTCGGCGTGCACGCCTGGGGCGATCGCGGCCTGCGGGTGCTGCTGGACGTCTTCGAGCAGGTGGTGAAGCGCCGCCCGGGCCTGCCGCCCGGCACCCTGGTGGTCGAGCACGGCGGGCTGGCCCGGGCCGACCAGCGGGCCCGGGCGATCGCGCTCGGCGTGCCGGTGACCGTGCAGCACCCGCTGCTGCACGACGGCGCGCTCGCCCAGCAGCGGACCTGGGGCGAGGAGCGCACCGCGGCGCTGTTCCCGCTGCGCGAGTGGCTGGACGAGGGAGCGCAGCTCTCGGCGGGCTCGGACTTCCCGGTCGGCCCGTACGGGGCCATGGTGTCCGTGTGGGGGATGACCACCCGCGACACCACGGCCGGGGTGGTCGGCCCGGAGCACGCGATCGAGCGGGCCGAGGCGATCGCGCTGCACACCGTGAACGCCGCCCGGCTGACCGGCGAGAGCGCCGAGCGCGGCTGCCTGCGGCCGGGCGCGCTCGCCGACCTCACGCTGTGGCCACTGGATCCGCTGAGCTGTCCGGTGGACGCGCTGCGCGAGCTGCGGCCCGCCCGTACGGTGGTCGGCGGGCGGACGGTGCACCGGAGTTGACGGCGTCGGACGCCGCCACTGCGGGTCGGCACTCAGGCCGCGATGAGCTCCCGCAGGTCGACGCCGCGGTGCAGCGCGCGCAGGTCCTCGTGCAGGGTGGACGGCGGGACGACGAGCACGCCGCACGGCGCGTGGTCGAGGCAGTAGCGGCTGACCGAGCCGCGCAGCAGCCGGCGCAGTCGTCCGCGCGTCGTGCCGTGGCGGCCGGCGCTGATCACCAACAGGTCGCCCGGCCGGTCGGCCAGCTCGGCGAGCACCTGACCGGCCTCGCCGCGCATGACCAGCGGCCGCACCTGCACGCCGATCGGCAGGCCGCCGAAGGCCTGCTCCAGCGCGCGCTCCAGCCGGGCCTCGGCGGCGTCCTGCCAGGCGCGCAGCAGCGGCGGACAGGGCCGGGCGCGGTAGTTGCGCTCGCCGCCGACCGGGGTCCAGGCGAGCACCGGGACCAGCACGGCCTGCCGGGCGCGGGCCTCCTCGGCCGCCCGGTGCAGGGCGGTGAGACTGTGCAGCGAGCCGCTGACTCCGACGATGACGCGCGCGACGGGCGACATGATCCTTCGCTTTCCGATTCCAAGACTGTTCCGTGTCTTCGATTATGCTGCCACTACCTCGCCTCGACCTGCAAATCGAAGGCATTAACTGAATATCGCCTTGCATCAACCGATGGATGGCCCGGCTGCCCCCTCGGCCGGTCGGACCTCCTGCAACAGCCCCCAGGTGAAGTCGGCCGTCCACGTGCGCACCCGCCCGTCCGCGTCCGGCGCCTCGAAGTCCAGCTGGAACCGGGTCGGCGCACTCCCCTCGCGCGGCACGGCCCCCGGGAAGGCGGCGCCCACATCGCCCACCACGCAGCCCCACGGCGCCAGGTCCGCCCGCGTCCGCAGCGCGGGGGCGGGAGCACCGGCCGCCCGGACCAGCCACTCGTTCAGCAGCGGCGCGCCGATCCCCGCCGGGCCCAGCAGGGTCTCGAAGCGCAGCTCGGGCCAGAGCGGCAGCGCCCACTGCCGCGCCTCGCACGCCAGATCCCCGATCCGCCGCGGCAGGCTCACCTCCGCCGGCCCCAGCACCGCGGCGTACCGGGCGGCGCCGTGCGGGAACCGGGGCGCGCGGACCATCGCCTGCCAGCGCTTGTTCGCCTCCCGCATCGAGGCACGCGTGGCACCGAGCCGCCGCACCGCGTCCTCGACCAGTTCGGGGTGGTAGTCGGCCATCCGACGCAGCAGGACGAGCTGGAACTCGGTGACCCCGAAGCCGTTGATCGCCATGGCGGCAGGCTAGCGGCCGGGTGGAGAGCCCGCCTGCGGCTCCAGCCGGGCATCCCAGGCGGGGGCGAGGACGCGCTCCGCCTGGACGCCACCGGCACGAGCGCCGGTCAGACGAGCGTCGAGGTGTCGATCACGAAGCGGTAGCGCACGTCCGAGGCGATCATCCGCTCGAAGGCCTCGTTGATCTTCGCGGCCGGGATGATCTCGACCTCGGCACCGATGCCGTGTTCGCCGCAGAAATCGAGCATCTCCTGGGTCTCGCCGATGCCACCGATGAGGGAACCCGCGCAGATGTGGCCGTGCATGACGAGGGAGAAGACGTCCAGTGACAACGATTCGGGGGGAGCGCCGACATTGATCAGGACTCCACCCGGCTTCAGCAGCCTGAGGTAGGAGTCCAGATCGACTCTCGCGCTGGCCGTGTTGACGATGAGGTCGAAGGCGCCGACCAGTTGCTCGAAGGTGGCCGGGGCGCTGGTGGCGACGTAGTGGTCCGCGCCGAGGCGCAGACCGTCGTCCTTCTTCTTCAGCGACTGGGACAGGACGGTGACCTGGGCACCCAGGGCGTGGGCGATCTTGACCGCCATGTGGCCGACTCCGCCGAGTCCGACGACCGCGACCTTCTTGCCGGGGCCCGCGCCCCAGCGGCGCAGCGGGGAGTACGTGGTGATGCCCGCGCACAGCAGCGGGGCGGCCTCGTCCAAGGCGAGTGCCCCGGGGATGCGGACGACGAAGTCGTCGTCGACCACGATGTGCGTGGAGTAGCCGCCCTGAGTGAGTGTGCCGTCCTTGTCGATGGAGCCGTACGTGAGGGTGTTGCCCTTCAGGCAGTACTGCTCCTCGCCCCTCAGGCAGGGCGCGCACTCTCGACAGGAGTTGACCATGCAGCCGACGCCGACGCGGTCGCCGACGGCGTACCTGGTGACCTCGGAGCCGACCTGCGCGACGACGCCGGCGATCTCATGGCCGGGGACCACGGGATAGGAGGCGGGACCCCACTCGCTGCGGACATTGTGGATGTCCGAGTGGCAGATGCCGACGTACTCGATCTCGATCAGGACGTCGTGCGGGCCGACGTCCCGCCTCTCGACGGTCGTGGGGGTGAGCGGTTCGGTCGCGGACGTCGCGGCGTAGGCGGGAACGGTGAGCACGTCGTCTCTCCCGTACTTCGAGGATGCGTGCCGATGGCCGGTTGATCGCGAGCGTTCGCGCCGGCCCACAGGTGACACATCCACCCTGCGCCACAACCCGGGCCGGAGCCACCTGGGCGGGGTGGCGGCCGGCAGCCGTTCCGGCCGGTGGTGGCGCGCACCACGATCGACGCGGGCCGAGACCGGATCGTTCGAGACGAGAGGGTGAGCGGCGGGAGCAATTGTTCGAGCATGTGTTCGATTCAAGGCGTAGGCTGGCCCCATGCACAGCACCGTCCACCTCCAGCCCTCGCTGTTCGACGACGGCGACACCGGGGGCGTCCGCCTCGGCCCGCTCGACGGCCTGCGACGGCTGGTGCTCGGCGACGGCGCCTGGCTGGACGTGCTGCCCGGCTGGCTGCACGGAGCGGACGAGCTGTTCGAACAGCTGGCCGCGACGGTGCCCTGGCGGGCCGAGCGGCGCGAGATGTACGAGCGGACGGTCGACGTCCCACGGCTGCTCGCCTCCTACCCGGCGGAGGCCGAGCCGCCGCACCCCGTCCTCGGCGCGGCCCGCACGGCGCTGAGCAGGCACTACGCGCCGGAACTGGGCGAGCCGTTCCGCACCCTCGGGCTCTGCTACTACCGGGACGGCCGGGACAGCGTGGCCTGGCACGGCGACCGGATCGGGCGCGGCGCCCGCGAGGACACCATGGTGGCGATCCTGTCGGTCGGCGAGCCGCGCACGCTGGCGCTGCGGCCACGCGCCGGCGGCGGAGCCGTCGTCCGCCGACCGCTCGGCCACGGCGACCTGGTGGTGATGGGCGGCTCCTGCCAGCGCACCTGGGAGCACGCGATCCCGAAGACGGCCCGCCCGGTGGGCCCGCGGATCAGCATCCAGTTCCGCCCGCACGGGGTCGCCTGAGGCCCCCGCTTGCCACCCACCCGCCGGGCGCGGAGGCTGAACGGAGGCTGACGAGTGGGCCGATGGCACCAGGAGGGCGGCATGCCGAAGGCGGGCCGGTACCACGAGGGCGTCCCGTGCTGGGTCGTGCTGACGACCCCGGACGTCCCGCGCGCGCAGCGCTTCTACGGCGCGCTGTTCGCCTGGGAGTTCGTCCCGACCGACCCCGGCGAGGCCGTCGCCACCCGCCACGGCGCGCAGGTCGCGGCGATCGCCTCCGCACCCCGGGCGGCGTCCGCCGCCTGGAGCACGTACCTCGCCTGCGCCGACCTGAGCCGTACCGTCGCGCTGATCCGCGCCGCCGACGGACGGATCGCCCGCGAGCCGTACGAGGTGCCCGACCAGGGCCGCGCCGCCCTCGCCGTCGACCCGCTCGGCGCGCCCTTCGGCCTGTGGCAGGGAGACGCCGTCGACGGCGCCGGGCTGGTCGACGAGCCGGGCACGCTCGCCTGGAACGAGCACCTCTCCCCCGACCCGGACGCCGCCCGCGCCTTCTACCGCGAGGTCTTCGGTTACGGCTACGACCGCCCGCGCGCGGGACACACCCTCGCCCGGGTCGCGGGCCTGCCCGCCTGCGGGATCGGCCCCTCCGACCCGCCGCGGGCCGGCGCCGCCTGGCGCACCCACTTCGGCACCGCCGACGCCGACCGCGCCGCCGCCCGACTCCACACCCTCGGCGGCAGCGTCCTCACCGACCCCGAGCCCACGCCCTTCGGCCGCTCGGCCCTGGTCCGGGACGACGCCGGCGCGGAGTTCGTCCTGATCACCGTCCCGTCCGACGAGTCCGCGGAGGCCGCCTGAGACGACCGGTCACCTGCTGGAAGTCGAGGGGGAACGCGGACGGGGTCCGGCACCTGAGCAGGTGCCGGACCCCGTCCGACAGTGGAGCGCCAGGCCCGGGTTGCACGGACTCTCCCTACTGAAAGTAGGACGTGCTCTGGTAGCACCGCTGACGCCTGACGAGAGATTGTCTCCCTCGCGACAGGAAGTACAGTACCAGTTCCGTGATCAGGCACCGAATCGGAGGGGAACCCGGCATGACGAGCACTCAACCTGAGGTCGTTCCGTACGCGGACGGGCGCCTGCTGGACGTCCACCGCCCGACCGTCGGCGCCGCCGGGCCCGCCCCGGTGGTGCTGCTCTGGCACGGCTCGGGCCCGGACGAGCGCGACGTGATGGCGACGCTCGCCCAGGAGGCCGCCGGGCTCGGCCTGTTGGTGCTCGTCCCGGACTGGCGCTCCGACCGCGAGGACCGCGGTCGCGCCGACCTGCTCGCCTCGCTCGCCTTCGCCCGCCGCAACGCCGCCGCGTACGGCGGGGATCCGGAGCGCTTCGTGCTGGCCGGCTGGTCGCTCGGCGGCCGGGAGGCGGTCGCCGTGGCCACCCACCCCGACACCCCCGCCGAGCTGCGTCCCGCCGCCGCCGTCGGCATCGCCTCCGCCTACGGCCGCGCGGCTGCCACCACCGGCGACTGCCCGCTCGACCTCCTCGCCGCGAGCCCGTCCCCGGTCCCGATCCTGCTGGTGCACGGCACGACGGACGAGGTGGTTCCGGCGGAGCTCACCCGCCAGTTGCACGCCGTCGCACCTACCGCCGAGTTGCTCGAACTCCCCACCGACCACGCCGGTGTGATCATGACCGCCTACAGCCCCGAGGCCGAGCGCTGCCTGCCCGCCACGGACCCGGACACCCTGAACGCCGGTCGCCGGACCGCCGCTGTCCTGGCCCGGGCCGCCGGCCTGCCGTAGCCGAACTGCCGTAGCCGCCCTGTCACAGCCGGCCGGCGCCGTCGCCCCCCAGGGGCTCAGTTCCCCGCCACCAACTCCCTCAGCCCGTGCCCGCGTTCCAGCGCCTCCAGGTCCCGCTGGAGCGGCGGGTGCGGCACGGTCAGCACCGGGCAGGTGGCGTGCCGCACGCAGTAGGCGGTGACCGACGGCCGGATCAGCCGGGACAGGCGGCCGCGCTCGCGGCCCGCGCCGAGCACCAGGACGTCCCCGGGCCGGTCGGCGCTGCGCACCAGGGTGTGGCCGGCGTCCCCGCGGACGGCCTGGCAGCGCAGCCGGGCACCGGCGTGGCGACCGGCGAAGGCCTCGTCGAGTGCCTGCCGCAGTCGCGCGACGGCGGCGTCGCGACCGGCGTTGAGCACCGGCGGGCAGACGGAGCGGCGGTACCCGAGTTCGTCGCCGGGCGGGGTCCAGCACAGCACCGCGAGCACCTCGACGTCCGCGCGCCGGGCCTCGGCGACCGCGCGGTGGAGGGCGGCGAGGCTGCCGAGCGAGCCGCTGACGCCGACCACGATCCGGCCCTCGTCCGCTCCCGTGTCCGCCATGGCCCGCCCCTTCCGCTCCGTCCGCGTCACCGAACCGACCCGCGCCGTCCTCCACATCCGGCCGACGCAGGCCGCCTCCACCAGCCCGACCCCGCCGTCTCCGTACGACCGGACCGCGCCGCGTCACCCCAGCAAAGCCGCCCGCGCCCCGCCCGCCCTGCCCGTTGACACGGCCCTGACGCCGCGCCCGACGTTCCGTACGCGTCCCTGATGCGCCCGGGGCCGTTCAGGCCCCCGGTGCCTGCGGTGCCTGCGCCTCCCACAGGTCGGCGAACATCCGGTCCAGGTGCTCCTCGCCGATCGGCGGGACCGGCAGCGGGTGGGTGGCCTGCGCGCGGAAGCCGTCCAGCAGCAGGGCGAGGTAGCGGCGCCAGAGGTCGGGGCGCAGCTCGGTGGCGGCGGGCAGGGCGCGGCAGAGCGGGCCGAGCAGGAAGAGCAGGTCCATGGTGACCACGTCGCGCCGCATGGTGCCCTGCTCCTGGGCGCGGGTGATCAGGGCGCCGACGGTGGCGGCGTGTCCGCGGCTGATCTCGATCATTCCGGGGATGGTCGGGATGGCCTGGGCGACCAGGTCGTTGATGCCCCGGTCGGCGGCGACGAGTTCGAAGATCCGTCCGAAGTAGCGTTCCAGGCCGGTCCAGGCGTCCTCGGCGGCGAGCGCTTCCTCCCCCGCCGTGGCCAGGCCGGCCCCGGCGTCCGCGAAGACCTCGGCGATCAGCGCCTCGCGGGTCGGGAAGTGCCGGTAGAGGGTGGCGTTCCCGACGCCGGCCTCCTTGGCGATCTGGTCCAGGGGGACGTCGAGGCCGTGTCGGGAGAACATCTCGCGGGCGGCGGCGAGCAGCAGGTCCCGGTTGCGCTGTGCGTCGCGCCGGAGCCGTCCCGGGGGGTTCGCGCTGCTCGGTGCCATGCCCCGACCCTAGCAACCGCGCGGCTGCCCGGTGCTCGGCGGCTCGTCACCGGCGCCGGCAACTACCCTACGGGGAAACGGAGAAGCCGCGTCCGAGGCGGCTGGAGAGTACGGGGGGAAAGATGGCCACAGTGGTGGAGTTGCGGTACTACCCGGTGAAGGGCTGTGCCGGGGTGGTGGCGGAACAGGCGGAGCTGACCCGGGCCGGACTGGCCCACGACCGCTCGTTCATGGTGGTGGACGCGAAGGGCGTGTTCCGTTCCCAGCGGCGGGACCGGCCCCTGGCGACCGTCCGTCCGACCGTGCTCGGGGGCGACCGGCTGGCTCTCGCCGCGCCCGGGGTGGAGCCGGTGGAGTTCGCCGTCGACACCGAGGGCCCGCGCTGCGAGGTGCGGATGTTCGACACGCCGTACGCGGCCGTCGACCAGGGCGAGGAGGCCGCCGGGTGGCTCTCCGAGGTGCTGGGCGCGCCCAGCCGGCTGGTCCGGGTGCCGCCGGAGCACGACCGGGTGACCGACGGACTGACCCCGGGGACGTCCGGGTTCGCGGACAGCTCCGCCGTGCACCTGCTGTCGCGTTCCTCCCTGGACGACTTCAACGCGCGCTCGGACGGGGCTCCGCTGCCGGTGGACCGGTTCCGCCCGAACCTGGTGGTGGACGGTTGGCCGGAGCCGCACACCGAGGACCTGCTCCGCCGGTTCACCGTCGGCGGCGCGGAGTTGGGCTACACGAAGCTGGCGATCCGCTGCGCGGTGACGCTGGTGGACCAGTCGACCGGCGCCAAGGCCGGCCCGGAGCCGCTGCGCACGCTGGCCCGCTACCGCCGCGCGGCGGCCGGCGGCGTGGCGTTCGGCAGCAAGTTCGCGGTGGTGCGGCCGGGCACGCTGCGGGTCGGGGACGAGGTGGCGGTGAGCGCCTGGGGGCCGTCCGAGCTGTAGAGCCGTGGCCGGTACACCCGTGGCCCCGGCGGGAAAGTTCGCCGGGGCCACGGTCGTGCCGGGGGGTGTCAGCAGGTCTGGTCGATCAGGGAGAACGTGGCGTAGTGGTCGCCGGTGTAGTAGTCCTCCTGGTACTGCTGGCCGGTCACGATCCGGCGGGCACCGCGGGTCGGGGCGCCCGGGGTGATGACGGTGTACTCGTGGTAGTACCCGTAGGACTGGCTGGGCAGGACGCTGTCTCTGTTCTGGAACACCACGCCGTCCTGCGAGTACGGGAACGGCCCGTCGGAGGCGATCAGGTTGAGGGTGTCGGTGGCCTCCGGCGGCAGGGTGGACAGGCACACCGTGCCGCTCACGTCGGCGTGCGCGTCGGTGGCGACGGCGACGGGGGCGAGGGTCATCATGGCGACGGCGGTGATGGCGGCAGCGCGAGACTTCCACGCGCGTAGAGTGCGGGTCATGGCCACCAGTGTGGCGGTCCACCGACAACTCCGGAACCCCTGAGTCAACTTTTTACCAACGGGTAACTCTCTTGCCCCATCAGGGACTTCACCCGTACTCCCACCCCGGGGCCGCCCTCCCCGAAGCCGTCCACGAACCGCCCGCACCATCCTTGGGTCGACCGCCATCGAACTACTGCGAGCGCCGCTGTCGGCCTGCTCACATCTTCATAGCCCTTCCACAACGCGACATCGGCGCCGCATAGAGTGGCGCACCGTGTCGGGCCGGAACGATCTCTGACGGGGTGGACATGGGTACGGGAACGGGCACTTCGCTGACGGCGCACCAGCTGATCGGACTGCTGGTCGACCCGGGGAGTTTCCAGGGCTGGGACGAGCCGCCGGCCGGACCGCCCGCCGACCCCGGCTACCGCGCCTCGCTCGACCGCGCCCGCGAGCGCACCGGCCTGGACGAGGCCGTGCTCACCGGCCTCGGCCTGATCGACGGCCGGCCGGTCGCCCTGGTCGCCTCCGAGTTCGGCTTCCTCGGCGGCTCCATCGGCGTCGCCACCGCCGAACGGATCACCCGGGCCGTCGAACGCGCCACCGCCGAGCGACTGCCGCTGCTCGCCCTGCCGGTCTCCGGCGGCACCAGGATGCAGGAGGGCTCGGCGGCCTTCCTCTGCATGCTCCGCATCACCGCCGCCGTCCAGGCGCACCGCGCGGCCGGCCTCCCCTACCTCACCTATCTGCGCAACCCCACCATGGGCGGGGTCTTCGCCTCCTGGGGCACGCTCGGCCAGCTGGTCTTCGCCGAGCCCGGCGCCCGGCTCGGCTTCCTCGGGCCGCGTGTCTACGAGGAACTGCGCGGCGTGGAGCTGCCCGCGGACGTCCAGCGGGCGGAGACGCTGGCCGAGCGCGGGCTGGTGGACGCCGTGGTGCCGCCGCAGGAGCTGCGCGAACTGCTCCGCCGGACACTCGCCGTCCTCGGCACCACGCCTTCCCCCAGTACGGGCGACCTTCGCGATACCGCCACCGCCCCCGCCGGCGAGGAGCCCGCCGAGCACCCCGACGCCTGGGACTCCGTCCGCCGCAGCCGCCGCCCCGACCGCCCCGGCACCCGTGAGCTGCTGCGTCGCACCGCCGAGGAGCTGGTGCTGCTGGACGCGCCCGGCGGTCGCGGCGGCGCGCTGGTCCGGGCGCTCGCCGTGCTCGGCGGCCGGCCCGTCCTGGTGGTCGGCCAGCAGCGGCAGAGCCCGGAGCACGAGCGCCCCTTCACCGCCGCCGACCTGCGGGCCGTCCGCCGCACCGCCCGGCTCGCCGAGCAGCTGGGGCTGCCGCTGGTCACGGTGGTGGACACGGCCGGGGCCGAGCTCTCCGCCCAGGCCGAGCTGGACGGGATCGCGGTGGAGATCGCGCACTGCCTGACCACCCTGCTCGCGCTGCGCACGCCCGTCCTCGCCGTCCTGCTCGGCCAGGGCTCCGGCGGCGGGGCGCTGGCGCTGCTCCCGGCCGACCGGGTGCTCGCCGCCGGGCACGCCTGGCTGGCGCCGCTGCCGCCGGAGGGCGCCTCGGCGATCGTCCACCGGGACGGCGCGCACGCGGCCGAGCTGGCCAGGGCCCAGGGCATCGGCGCCCACCACCTGGCGGAGGTCGGGCTGGTGGACGAGGTGGTCCCGGAGCTGCCCGACGCCGCCGAGGAACCGGAAGCCTTCTGCGCCCGCATGGGAGCGGCGCTCGGAACGGCGCTCGACGTCCTGGCGGCCACCGGCGAGGCGGAGCGACTCACGGCCCGGGCGGCTCGGCACCGGCGGCTGGGCGACGTTCGGTGATCGCGTGACGTTCGGCGATCGATGTTCGGGCGACGTTCGGCGATCCGGCGACGTTCGGTGAGCCCGCACCTCCGGACTGCGAGGGGATCGTGTGGCGCCGGGCACAGATCGTCTGTACCCAAAGTGGTGTGACCGGATCGCCCGGTGACAGCCGCCGCTCCTAAACGGTGAGCGCACTCACAGTCGAATCGAGCCTACGACGGCCGGTAGTGGGGTGCTCGGGGTGCTTGACAGGCCACTGCGCGAGGTCCGCTCGACCGGCGTTTTCCCAGCTCAGCACAGGTCTGCACACCGCGCACCGCCGCCCCTTCGAATCCACGGCGGCGACCGCCCGTACGACCGGGCGTCGTAACGAGGGGGTCTTGGCGACGGCCGATCCCATCTGGCAACAATGGCTCTCGTCGTCAGCCGCACCGGCCTCCTGTCCCGCCGGTGAACGGCTTACCGCCGAGTCGCACCCCACAACCGCAGCGGCCCCTGTCCGGCCGTGGTCCGGGTGGAGTGCGACTCGACCCAACCCGATTGAGGTCCTGCCTACATGCCCGCTTTCAAGCTCCGTATGCGCACTTCCGCCGCGATTCTCGCCGGCGCCGCCGGTCTGACCGTCCTCGGCGGCGTGCTGCCCGCCACCGCGAGCGCCGCCACCGTGTCGCCGAAGACCATCGCCGCTCAGATCGTCCCGGCGAACCAGCTGGCCTCGTTCAGCCACATCATCTCGCACGAGTCCAGCTGGAACGTGACCGCGACCAACCCGAGCTCGGGCGCGTACGGCCTGGCCCAGGCGCTGCCGGGCTCCAAGATGGCCTCCGCGGGTTCGGACTGGAGGACCAACCCGCGCACCCAGATCAAGTGGGCGCTGAACTACATGAACACCCGCTACGGCAGCCCGAACGCCGCCTGGGCCTTCTGGCAGAAGCACCACTGGTACTAAGCCGACCCACCACCGGCGTACCGACTTCCACCCGCCTCCTGACCACTCCCCCCTCACCCCGGGGGTCGGACAGGGACCACCGGGGTGACCCGACAGGGCCCGGGCCCGCGCGATCCGCGTGGCCCGGGCCCTGTCCTGGTTTTCCTGCTGCTCACGCGGCTCCCCGATTCACAGCTCCCCAGTCCCCGGCTCCGCGGTTCACAGCTCCCCGGCGAGCCCGAGCAGCTCCCGCATCCGCGCGTACTTGGCGGCCAGCCGCTCGGCGGTCGCCCGGTCCAGCGAGGCCAGCCGGGCCGGGTCGGAGTTGTGCGCCAGATCGGCCCGCTTGACCAGCAGCGCGCCGGGCGTGGCCAGGATGCGCGCGGTGTACTCCTCGACCGGCTCGTCCGTGCGGCGGGTGAGCGCGTCCACGATCGCCTTGGTCGTCTCCGGCAATGCGGCCGCCGCCAGCCACTCCCGGCTCAGCCGGTCGTCCTCGACGGTGTCGTGCAGCCAACCCGCCGCGATCTGCGCCTCGCTCCCGCCGCGCGCCTCCGTCCCGGCGGCGACCGCCGCGATGTGCTCGCTGTACGGGTGCCCGTTCTTGTCCACCTGTCCCCGGTGGGCGCGGCGCGCGATGGCCTCGACCTCGGACAGGCTCAGGTACTGCTGCTCCATCGGCTCATCGTAGGCCCGTGATCTTCGAGTCGGCGCCTGCTGGTTTACTGCCCCAGGGCTCCACGGCGCCCGGGGTCACCGCCCCCGGGGGGCTGACGCCCTCCCGCGGGCGGGCGATCCCCGCCGAACCCGGCAGACCCGTCCGAGCGATCCGAGGAACCATGCCATCCCTGCATCCGTTGCTGTCCGGCTTCGCCCCGATCTGGGTGCTCACCGGGATCGGCTACCTCGTCGGCCGCACGGGACTGCTCGGGCCGCAGGCCGAGGTGGTGCTGAACCGTTTCGTCTTCCACGTCGCGATGCCGGCCGCGCTCTTCCTGATGATCGCCCGCACCCCGCTCGACCGGTTCGCCAACCCCTCGATGCTCGCCTTCGCGGCCGGCACCGCCGTCGCGACCGGCCTCGGGCTGCTCGCCGGACACCTGCTCTTCCGGCGCAAGCCCGGCGAACTCGCCATCGGCGCGATGGCCTCCGGATACGTCAACTCCGCGAACCTCGGCATACCCGTGACCATGCAGGTCCTCGGTGACGCCTCCTTCGTCGCGCCGGTGGTGCTGTTCCAGATCCTGCTGGTCACCCCCGCCGTCCTCGCCGTCCTGGACAGCGGCGCGGTCGGCCGCCGGGCCCTCCTCACCCTGCCGCTGCGCAACCCGATCCTGCTCGCCACCGCGCTCGGCGCCGTCGCCTCCGCGGCCGGGCTGCACCTGCCCGCCGAGCTGAACCGTTCCTGCGAACTGCTCGGCGGCGCCGGCGTGCCGACCGCCCTGATCGCCCTCGGCATGTCCCTGCACAACCGCCCTCCCGCCGACGGCCGTTCACGCCGCGCCGAGGTCGGGCTGACCGTCGCGGTCAAGACCCTGGTCCAGCCGCTCGTCGCCCTCGCCGTCGCCGGGCCGCTGCTCCACCTTCCTCCGCACCAACTGCTCACCGTGGTGCTCTTCTCCGCCCTGCCGACGGCGCAGAACGTCTACACCTACGCCCGCGAGTACGGGCAGAGCAGCGACCTCGCCCGGGACACGGTGCTCTGGTCGACGCTGGTGTCGATGGCGACCCTGTCCGTGATCAGCTGGACCCTCGGACCCGCGTAGCGCTCCTCCGTCACCCCTCCTCCCGAGCGGCGGCCACCACGGCCGTCATCGCCTCCAGGAAGCGCCGGGCCGTCGCCAACTCCGCCGGGTCGAACCGGCCCATCGCCGCGACCAGATCGCCGATCAGCCCACCGAAGAAGCCCTGCCCCAGCTCCATCGCCCGCTCCTCCACCACCAGCCGGACCTTCCGCCGGTCCCGCGGGTCGCGCTCACGGCGGATCAGCCCGAGCCGCACCAGCCGGTCCACCAGACCGGTGGTCCCCGCCGAGTTCAGCCGCAGCGCCTCCCCGAGCCGACCCGGGGTGACCACCTCCCCGGCCCGGGCTGCGTCCAGCAGGTGGATCAGCGCCCGCAGATCGGTCGGATGCAGACCGTTGCGAGCCGCGAACTCCGCCCCGAACAGGTCGAGTTCGACCGTCAGACCGCGCAGCAGGTGGACCAGCCGCATCGGCTCCTCAGCCTCGGACACCCTCTCGTCCTTCCTCGGGCACTCACGTGCCATTATTCTCTCGCTCAGCGAGATACTTGCTCAACGAGCGATTCACTGTGTGATCCGGTCGCCGATCACACCACACCGCGGAGGCCCACCATGTCCACCCGCACCGCCCGCTCCCTCACCGGTCCCTTCCTCGCCGCCTACGACGCGCTGCTCGCCCGCTGGCCCGTCCCGGTCGAACCCCTCACCGTCCGCACCCCGCACGGCACCACCCGGATCAACGCCTGCGGCCCCGCCGACGGCCGTCCCCTCGTCCTCCTCCACGGCGGCGGCGCCACCTCCACCATGTGGTTCGCCAACGCCGGCGCCTGGGCCGAGGCCGGCCACCGTGTCCTCGCCGTCGACCTCATCGGCGACCCGGGCCGCAGCATCCACGACGGCGCGCCACTCGGCGACGTCCCCGGCCTGCTCGGCTGGCTGGACACCGTACTCGGCCAACTCGGCGTCGCCGAGGCCGACTTCTGCGGCCACTCCTACGGCGCCTGGATCGCCCTCGAATACGCCCTGCACACCCCCGCCCGCGTCGGTCGCCTCGCACTCCTCGACCCCACCCAGTGCTTCACCGGCTTCCGCCCCGGCTACCTCCTCCGCGTCCTCCCCCTCTTCCTCCCCCGCCGCAACCCGGCCCGCGCCCGCTCCTACCTCGACTGGGAATCCGGCGGCCACGGCCTCGACCCCGCCTGGCGCGAGCTCTACGCCCTCGGCTACGCCGACTTCCCCGCCTCCCCCGTCATCACCGGCTCCCGGCCCACCCCCGCCCGCCTCCGCACCCTCACCACCCCCCTCCTCGCCCTGTACGCAGCCGACTCCCGCCCCCACGACCCCCACCAGACCGCCGAAGCCACCCGCCGAGCCGTCCCCCACGCCACCATCGCCACCATCCCGAACACCTCCCACCACACCCTCCCCACCTCCGCCGCTCCCGAGGTCAACCACCGCGTCCTGGACTTCCTCACCCGCACCCGCCCTTGACCCGGCCCGACGCAGCATCACGCCGAGCCGAGCCGACGCCGCTGCGGCCCCCACCCCACACTCCCGCCCGCTCCGGCCTCAGCCCACGCCCCCGCCGCGGAACCACGCCGGAGCTCGGGCTTCCCCGGCTTGCACCGGATTCGGCCGCCATGAAGCGACGGGCTCCGACCACTGCGCCTCGTCGGGCCCGCCAATGACGGCGATCGGACCACGGATTCCCGCGCCCCGCCTCGAAGCCCGCACGGGAAGTCGGCGGGTCCGACTTCCCACGCGGGGGGATCTTCGACCCTCGGCCGATCGACTGACTCACGCCCATGCCCGTTCGTCCAGTGGCTCGTCGAATCGACCACGGGGAAGGGACCACCGTCCGCTCCGGAATCAGGGCGTCAACCCGGTCGCCGCCAGGCCTGAGACGCCGCGCGGCTCCGTCAGGCCAACGGGTGGACGACGAGCCGGTTCTGCACCCCGTCGAAGATCTCGGCCAGGACCTGGGCCTCCGGCCGGTCCCCCGCGAAGAGTCCCTGCTGGATGACGTGCACGGTCAGGATGTCGTGACAGTCGATCACTTCGGAGATGCCGCGGGTCTCGATCGTGTCCGACCAGGCGTCCAGGTTCCGGCCGAACCACGGTGGCAGCCCGCACGGCTCGCTCACCGCGTCCCAGAAGTCGTCGAGTGTCTCGATCGGTCGACCGCGCAGGTCCACGATCAGTTCGCTGTCCGTCATCGCAGCAGACTACCCAGCCCCACCAATCGGCCGATCAAGGAAACCGGAGCCCGGGCCGATCACCCGTCAGGCCATGAGGGGAGCGCGCGGCCGCCGGCCAGGTGTCGCGGCGTCGGGTACGTTCACCCCGCCCGTGGCGTGGTCGGATCACCGGGACCACGACGCGCGGTGGATCGCAGGCGGGGGCTGCTCATCTGACGGCGCCGGCGGTGGTGTTTGCGGCTCCGGTGTTGACGTTGGCGTGGACGCCGGGCGGTGGACGCTGGACGGTGGGGACGCGGCGCGGGAGGCGTTGTCGGTGATGGGGCCCACCAACTGGGTTGACGTCGTCATCGGGATGTTCCTGGCCGAGCCGGTGGTGGCGGCCGAGGTCCGGCGGTGCCTCGCGACCGGGCCGTCCGAGGGCTACCGGGCCTGGGCGGCGGCGGTGGGCTGGCTGCCGAGCGGCTGGGGGGCGCGGCGCGGCGCCGGTCCGGTAGTCCACGGACCAGGCGAGCGGGCGGCGGCCGGAAACCGACGCAACCATCAAGTGTCCTGGCCCACACCGCACTTGACGCTGGCAGACTACGGCCCCGCAGCCGCCCCACTCGCCTCTCCCTTCCCTGGAGCAGCGCGGCGGCTCGGTGCACGTCGGGACCTACGGCCTCGGCAACCCCTACCTCGGCGACACCGGCCCCGAGTCCCAACTGCCGGTGCTCTGCATCCGGGTGGACGACCGACCGGCCCCGGACGGGATCCCGACCACCGGTTTCCCCAGCTGGGCGGGCGGCGAGGTGGCGGCGACCGCGCCGACGGCGGGCTCCGAGCTGACGAGCCGCGAGGCCGCCGACGAGCTGTGCGCGGACTCCTTCGGCGGCGACCGGCGGCTGGCCGGGTTCCACGACGGTGAGGGGTGGTCGCTCTGGGCCACCGGCACCCTCCCGGCCGACACCCGCTTCATGACGGCCATCAACGACCAGCCGGCCAACCCCTGGAGCTGAGCCGGAGCGCACGGGAAGGTCGGGGCGACCGTGCCGACGCGGCCGCCCCTTCCCGCTCGAAAGGCCTGGGCGTTCGGAAAAGCCGCCGAGGTCAGTAGATCAGGTAGCCCGGGCGGTGCCCTTCGTCCTCGATCTCCCCGGTGGCCTGGGCCCGCAGCTTGCGGGACAGTTCCTCCAGGGCGCGGGAGGCCGCGACCTCCTCGCCGATCCTGGCGAGCGGACGGTCCTCCGCACTCTTCTCGGCCTCGCCGTGGGCGTTCAGGCCCGGCGCCCTCGCGCCCACCAGCCTGGCGTCGCACGTCGTGTGCACGCCGTCCTCTTCGAAGCTCAGCTCCACGTCCCACTGGTTGTGCATGCCACACCTCCTGGCGCCTGCCCCCGCCGCGCCTGTATCGGACCGGCACGGGCGGTGGGCCCGTGGCGGCCGCTCACACCAGCGTGCGCCTGCCTCACCCGAAGCGGCAAGCGCGGCCGGGTGGCACACGGCCGCCGTGCCACCGGCACCCGAACCGCGCTGCCCCGGACACCCGATCGACGGGTGTTCCCGTATCCGATCGACGGGTGTTCCCGTATCCGATCGGCGGGCCGTCCCGCGTCTGATCGGCCTGGCCACCGCCCCGGCGGTAGGCTGACGGAAGCGCGCCGCAACCGCCGACCCCACCCCGGACCCGCCGGCGCGGCGCGGGGCAGCGACAACCTGGTGGTCCCTCCGTGGCGGTCTTCCTCCTCGCCCTCGGCGCGGCCTGCTGTCTGGGGCTCGGCTTCGTCCTCCAGCAGCACGCGGCGCAGCGGGCCCCTCGTGCCGACATGCTGCGCTGGCGGCTGCTGCTGGACCTGATGCGGATGCCGGAGTGGCTGCTCGGCACCGGATTCATGGTCAGCGGGCTGCTGCTCTCCGCGCTCGCGCTCAACCAGGGCCAGGTGTCACTGGTCGAGCCGCTACTGGCGACCAACCTGCTCTTCGCCATGGCACTCTCCCGGGTGCTGACCCGTCAGACGCTGGGCCGTTCCGGCTGGGCCGGGGTGCTGCTGCTCGGCCTCGGGGTGACGGCGTTCATCGTGGCCGGGCGGCCCACCGGGGGCGGACCACCCGCCGGGGAGCTGCGGCACTGGCTGGTGGTCGGCACGGTGGTCGGGCTGACCCTTCTGCTGGTCTCGCTCGCCCGGCGGCTGCCGCTGTTCGAGGAGGCCACGCTGCTGGCGCTGGCCGCCGGGTTGCTCTACGGCCTGCAGGACGCGCTCACCCGCACCACCACCCAGCGCCTGGACCACGACGGGCTGATGGCGGTGCTGCGCACCTGGCAGCCGTACGCGGTAGTGGTGGCGGGCGTGGTCGGGCTGCTGCTGGTGCAGAGCGCCTTCGAGGCCGCCCCGCTACGGATGTCCCTGCCCGCGCTGACCGCCGCCCAGCCGCTGGCCGGGATCGCCTGCGCGGTCGGCTTCCTCGGCGACCGGCTGCGGGTCACCCCGGACGCGCTGGCCTGGGAGGCGATCGGACTGCTGGCCATCGTGATCGGGGTGATCGTGATCGGGCGGCACCCGGCGATGCCCGGCAGCGTCCGGGAGACCCTGGAGAGCATCGGAGTGCCACCGGAGAACGCCCCCTGGGACAAACCCGGCGGCCAGGACCGATCCGGGGACAACGACGAACCCGGGGAGAACGAACAGGACGGGGACTCGAAGGGCAGGAACTCGAAGGGCAGGAACTCGAAGGGCAGGGACGAGAAGGGCGAGTAAGCGGGCGGCCGATGTGCTGGTGCGCGCAGGCGGACGCCGTGGCCGGCGGGCTGGTCGCGGGTGCCGGGCTCTGCGCCCTGCTCCGGCGTCTCGCCTCCGTCTCCACCTGCCCGGTGCGCCCTCGCAGCCCCGGTCAGCCTCCTGCTCCTCCTCTGAGCAGGTCGCCCGCCCTGGATGGTCGATGACCTACACGTGTGCCGACTCCACCTCCCGCTCGACGACCGCGGTGCTCGTGTGCCCCCGCAGACGGTCCATCTCCCGCCACTCCGGCCGTAGCCCGGTCAGCGTCGTGGTGGCGAAATACAGGACCCCGGCCGTGAGCAGGCTGGGTATCAGACCGACCAGGGCGACCGCGCCGCCGGCGAGGAGGCCTCCCAGCGGGATGCCCGCCCAGGCGAGGGAGTCACCGAGGGCGTGGACGCGGCCGAGGAGGTGGCGGGGCACCCGTTCGAAGAGAACGGCGCCGAGAATCGGGTTGAGGAAGCCGGAACCGAAGCCTCCGACCGCGAACACCGTGACCACCACCCACATCGGCGCACCGAGGGCGAGCACCAGGAAGCGGGGCGCACCGGACAGCAGGAAGCCGGCGAAGAAGACCGTCCGCCGGGGCAGGCGCGAGGCGACGGCCGCCGCGATCAGGCTGCCGACGACTGCCGTGGCGCCCATGACACCGGCGGTCAGACCGATGGCGGCCGGGCCGTTGCCGGACTCCCGCGCCCAGACCGGGACGAGGACGGTCGTGAAGCCCGCGTCGAGCAGGTTGGTGATGCCGACCATCACGATCACGGCGAGCAGCAGCGGCTCGGACCGCAGGAAGGCGAAGCCCTCGCGGAACATCCGCCAATAGCCGCCCTGCTCCCCCTCCCCCGCCGACCCGGACGACGACGCGGCCGCACCCGGCACCGCCGGGCGCCCCATGCCGCGCGGCAGCGCGAGCGCGATGACCAGTGATCCGAGTGCGAAGGTGGCCGCGTTGACCGCGAGCCCGGCCAGCGGGCCCATCAGTGCGACCAGCCCGCCGCCGACCGCCGGACCGATCGTGGAGGCCAGCCGCTCGGTGACGCCCGACAGCCCGGTGGCGCGCTCCATCGGCACCCGGGCCTGGTCGGCCGCCTCCGGGACCATGACCGACTTGGCCAGGTCTCCCGGGCCGCGCATCGCGCCGATCACCGCGACCATCGCGAGCAGCAGCCAGAACGGCAGCAGCCCGCGTGCGTGCAGCAGCGGGACCAGCCCGGCCGCGACGGCGCTCACCGCGTCCGTCGTCCACGACACCACCCGCGGCCCGAGCCGGTCGACCAGCGGCCCGGTCAGCGCCTTGACCAGCACGTACGGCGTCATCTCGGCGAAGGCGACCAGGCCGGTCATGGTGGCGCTGCCGGTGGTGGCCAGGACGAACCAGGGCAGGGCGATGGCCGAGACCCGTGTCCCGGTCGTGGAGACGGCCATGGCGGTCAGCACCCCGGCCAGCGGCCGGAAGCTGCGCCCGGGCGGGGCAACGACGGTAGTGGTCATACGGCTTCCCCCTCGGGTGTGGTGGTGCTCGGGTCCGGCAGGACGTGGACGATCACGGAGACCTGCTCGCTGCCCTCCGGGACCGGCCCGTCCGCGTCGATCCGGCGGTAGCGCCCGATCACGTCGGACAGCTCGCCGGTCAGCCGCTCGGCCTCGGCGGGCGTGAGCTGCAGGACCAGGTCGCTGAGGTCTGTCACCCGGCGCCACTCGCGCGGCATGGTCTCGAAGGCGTCCAGCGTGCGCTGGCCGGTCAGGGTGTGCGCGGCCAGGACGGACCGCAGGAAGCCGACAGCGGTCTCGGGCTCCTCGTCGGCCATGTCGTCCCCCGTCCAGACGGTGAGCTGGTGGGCCGAACGCCACCAGCGCTCACGGGCGTTGCCACGCTCCGGGTCCTCCTCGACGAAGCCTGCGGCGGCGAGTTGGCGCAGGTGGTAGCTGGTGGCCCCGGAGTTGAGCCCCAGCTGCGCGGCGAGCCTCGTCGCCGTGGACGGGCCGTGCTTGCGCAGCAGCCCGACCAGCTGCATGCGCACGGGGTGCGCCATCGCCCGCATGCCCTTGGCGGTGATGGCGATGTGCGGGTCGTCGCTGTGCTTCCAGCCGCGGTCTTCGGTCATGGCCAAGAGCGTAGGACCGCAAAGAGATGTTTGCAAAGACTTTTGTGCGAAGAGTTCTTTGCGATGGACGGACGGCCCCGCCGGTCGGCGGGTGTCCGGCCTGTCGCTCGGCGGGGGCCGGTGCCCGCTTCGCGCCCCGGAGCCGGATTGTCACCCGGACGGCGGAGGCGCACCCTGGCAGCAGGGCCCGGGAAGCGGTCCGCCCCGGCTGGCCGCGGAACCGATGACGGCCACCGGTCAGGCACGAGGGGCAGGGCGATGGCACGCGGGAAGCTCTGGGGCTACGTGGCTTCGGGGGCCCGGGCGCTCGGCGCGCTCGGCGGCGCGGGCCGCAGTGATCGCAAGGTCGGCAAGGGCGCGCCGGACGTCCTCGGCCCGGTCCCGCCGGTCGCGATGGCCTCGCCCCGGACACTGTCCCGCTCCGAGCTGGACCGGCTGAGGTGGACCGGCCGGCAGGCCGGGTGCGAGCCGCAGGCGCGGCACGTCCAGGTCGCCGAAGTGGTGCACCGGGTGGTGCGCGGCGGCGGGCGGGCCGCGGCGGTCACGGTCCGGATGGCGCCCGGGCTGCCGGTCGTGGCCGGGGACGCCCGGCGGATGGAGGCCGCGATAGCCGGGCTGGTCGACCACGCGATCCGGCGCAACCCGCTGGGCGACCGGGTCCTGGTCCGCGCGGAGGTCACCCCCACCCGCCCGGCGGCGCCCCGGGCCGCGACCGGGCGGGGCGGCCCGGCGCGCAGGCGGGAGCAGGTGGAGATACGGATCTCCGACCGCGGTTCGTACGAGCCGCCCGAGGCCCGCGAATGGCTGCCGACGGGCGCGCGCGCCACCGGACCGGTCGGCCCGGCGCTGCACAGCCTGGTACTGGCGGCGGGCGGCCGGCTCGCGATCGAGCCCACCCCCGGCGGCGGCCTCACCGTGGTCCTGCTGCTGGCGGTCGCGTACGACTAGCCCCGTCCTTCGCACATGACTGGTTCGGATGAACTGGTGATGCGACCGGTACCCCGGTGGGGTGCCGGTCGTTGAGCCCGGCATGCCGAT